>CAZPXJ010000225.1:0-3934 GCA_964590855.1 uncultured archaeon | reverse complement strand
GAGCAATGGACTGTAGATCCATCGGTTGGGAGTTCAAATCTCCCCGCTCCGACCAATCTCCTGTTTAATTCTTTTCAAAATCATTGCCTATCGAAATGAACTTTCAATTCTTGACCATCTGGTGTAATGAATCTCAAATCAGGAAAAATTGCCTTCTTAATGTACCCAAGAAATTCCCAATGCAGGCCACGTTGAGATGAAACATTCCCTTCTACTTCTACCCAGTTGGGAATTTTATCTAGGTCATACTGTTGAACAAGCCGTATTCTCTTATATTCTTCAAGATCATTATCATTCACTATATATTTCGGAAATTCTGGCAGTATCGGTCTGAGGTCATTAAGCACGTAATTTCTGATGTTTTCTAATACCCAACGTTCAAGTTCAGCTAGTTGTAAGGCTAGCCAATAACACGCAGCTCGTTGAAAAGGGTCTAGTAAAATATTATACCCCTTACTCAAATCATCATGTTTCAGGAAACTAACTATAGATTGTTCTGTTTGAGGTTGTACTTTAGTTGAAATCTCATCAAAGAAGAGAAAACGGTAGTTGTGTGCGAATACATTTCGAATTATTCTAAACATATCATTATAGGATTGAGAGAATTGAATTAACCTTCTGCTAACTAAGAAAGTTGGCTTCAATATTCTCTGTAAAGTAGATTGATCACTATTAGAAAAAGAATCAAGTTGAGGGAGTGCCATCATGTCGCAGATTACGTCATCACTGATTTCGTCATCGGTTAACAAATCTCTGAATTTCTTTCTTATTTTCCTTTGTTTTTTATCAGGATTGAGTATTAATCTTATGACTTTCTCCATGTTTTTCTCTTTTTCATGTGTCAATTGGTATGCAGTATGCAATACCCCTTCTAAGGTTTCAACAGCTTGAATCCCTGAAAAAATATATTCAATATGAGTTGCTTCGTATATTGTTCTATGCGTTTTAGGTAGAGCTGTAGCATCGTCGAATTTGACGTTCTCCTTGATGAAACGTTCATTAAGCTCATTTCGATGAATCAAATACTGAATTCGAGATTGTGTGGCTCTTTTCATTAACCATAGTATGAGAGTAAGTCTTTCTTTCGGTGTTTGTTGTACAGTCATTGCCAATTCTATGAAACCCCGTCACTACAGATACAATCATTCAAGATGAATACAATTCTCAGATATTTTGAACAACAAATTCGATTGCTCCAACCATTTTCATTTACTCAAACCAGCTTCGATGAGCCGTCTTTGAAATTCCTCTTTCCATTCCCTGACAGCTTCATTTTCATCTGCTGTAAAAACTTTGTAATTATCCATTTCTACCATAATCCGTTTTAATTTTGCAAAGTCTGACTTTACTCTATCACCCCGAATTGTTACATCAATCTTGTCGGTCATGAATTACCTCCTATTCATATATGATGAGTGTTTTAACAAATTTATTATAGATATTTAAAAGAAACACTCGCTATTCGCGAGATTCTCGGTTCAAATCCGGCCGTCCCGACCATCTTCCATTTTTTCATGAAACGCGTTTCACTTTTGCCACGAATTAGAGATTTGTATCGTACATACTTGAAGAAAATTGTCCGTTCACGTCTAATTTCTTGGAAGCGCGAATTGAAGTTGAGTCTTTCTCTCCTAGAAACAGATTCCCATGTAATTCGGGATTCTCTTTTTGAAAAAGAGATGTGTCTATTATAACAAGATATTCCACAGAATCTCCCCAATTCTTCTGTGATTTTTTGACTTGTCCAATCAAAGCCTCCCAGCATTTCAAATGACTTTAATACTACTCTCCCTTAACAAGAAATAGTAAGTAATAATGAGGCATAATTGATGGAAGAGTGGGATCCAGTAATAAAAGCAGTATCAGATCAAAAGGCTAATACAATCAGTTTATAAAAGGGGTTTCCTAGATATACCCATTAATACAGAACGATATTTTCCAGACAATCAAATTTCTATTTCATATTTTAGAAGCAAATCAATAACAAATTTTAGCAATCCTTGGATAGAATTCGGAAAAGAAGAAAACACTCTTTAGAGAGTAGAACATTCCATTACTCGGGATTGTTTGTGATTGAATACTTTGTTCTTGGACCTCTTGATTCAGTAAAATGTGAAACAACAGATAGAAACATCTACTGGTATCAGATTCTACACAAGCTGGGTCGAGGCGGTAGCTCAAAAACGTACTTGGCGGTTTGTACAACGCCTCGTGAGAGAAAAGGGGCATTAGTAGCCATTAAATTCTTCATTAGATACTCAAAACCTGAGCGTCTATCCAGTTTTCTTCGTGAATTTGATTTTCTTAGCGATTGTACACATCCTTCAATAATGAAAGTCTATCATATTGGAGAATACTCCGAACTTGTAGATCGTCCTTTCATTGTAGCTGAATATCTACCAACTACTTTGAGGGAAGCGATGCAGAAAGATGAAACATCAAAAATGGATAAAGCTAGATATGCAACACAGCTCTGTTCCGCTCTTCATTATTTACATTCGTTAGAAAATCCTGTAATTCACAGAGACATAAAACCTGAAAATATTTTCATTAGAGAAAAAGACGCAGTTCTTGGTGATTTTGGGCTTATTAAAAGAGTGGGTGGTGAATCAGAATCCGAAGATGAGCGCAAGGAGATGTTCAAACAAAGTCCTGGATTTGGGTTTCCAATTCGATATCGTACGCCCGATCAGATTGCCTATCTAAAAGGCGAAGCGGATTTGACACCTGCATCAGATATTTTTCAATTGGGTCTTGTTTTAACTGAGCTATTCACAGGCCGAAATCCTCTGAAAAATCCACCAATAGTTGAAGGTACACCAGATTGGACTGCTTCTGTAGAATTGGAATCCATAAGGAAAATTCGCGGAACACAAGGACTCAATATATTTAGAATATTGAAGACAATGCTTCGCATGGAGCCAGAAATGCGCCCACTTCCAGGTCTTCTTGCTGATCGATGGGAAATGTTATTTAAAGAACTCGTAAAAGTTACTGGCAGACTAGAAGGATGGGAGTTCTAAATCCGGCCGTCCCGACCATTCTTTCTTGTAATTCAACCACGTTTCTTCATGAATACTACAACAAGTGCGATTATTACTATTACACCGCCTCCAATAACAGCATAGAAACTCAAGTCTGGAGGAGGTACACTTTCCACACTCACGATGAACACTACTGACCTTGTGTACCCTTGAGTATCACTGACTGAAACTTATCATGTCAGGAATTCTGCTACTTCATCAACAGTCAATCGTGATCTGGGGCCAGGACTCACATCAGGCCAACCTAGAGTTATAACAGCCAGCAATTTCCATGGTTTGCTGAAGTAGTTCATAATTGCATCATAAGTGTAGAAGATATCACCAATCCAGCAGGTACCTAGACCCAGAGAATGAGCCTTGAGTAGAAGATTTTGAATTGCTGCAGCTACACTATGCACCTCTGTAGTCCATCCAAATTGATTTGTATTCCAGACGACTATGTTGACTGGAGCTTCCTCCATCATATCACATGACCCATAGGATGAGCCCACATCGTAGCTCAGCTTGCCAAGCTCACTTCTATACAAGTCCGTAAATTTATCCTTTGCAGCTCCAGTAAGCACTGTAAAACGCCACTGCTGACCATTTTTTGCACTTGGAGCATAGGTAGCAGCTTCAATTACCTGTCTGAGAATATCTTCTGATACTGCATCACCTTTGTAGGCTCTGATACTTCTTCTTCCCTTGATCGCTTCATCCAAATTCATTTCTTCACGGTTCATTTCACAATCAACTGCCTTACTATCTTACATCCGCAATCTAAACCACATGTTCTGGCAAATGAATGACAAAACTACACTCAAGATCTCCCTTTAGTACGGATTTGACCATCTCATATTCAAGTGGTTGGTCAAGTGCAGCCTCCCAAGGTTGTTTAGTAAATCCACCGC
>CAZPXJ010000224.1:0-3972 GCA_964590855.1 uncultured archaeon | reverse complement strand
GCGGATGTTGTCTTCTTGACTAATGTCTCAAATCGGATCTGTTCAGTAAAAGTAAGATCTGCACCATATTTGTGACAAATGGAACGAAAACTTGTATCAGTTATCTTCTCCATTGGTGCAAGCAAGTATTTCATTCTAAAATATAGCTTATTTTATATCTTTAAACATTTTTTATCTTTAATAGAGGAAATTCTACCTAATTCACTCGGTCTTTCAAAATCTATTTATTCTCTTCTAACAATTCTTTCTGCAAAATTAGTCGGAATTTTTCTGATTCTTCCCAACTATCTGAGATTATTTGCGTAATATTACTAATCTTTTCAGCATGTTCTACTATTTTATTGAAGAAATCTGGATTTTTTAATTCGGCGGCGTTCAGTATTACTGCAAGTGGGTTTCGTATTTGATCTACTAATATTGAGAAATTTAATATATTTCGCTCTATCTGAGTATAAGCTTCTTTTCTAAGATTATCGATTTTTTTTCTTTCTGTAATGTCCTCAACGGTTCCTACATATGTGACCATTTCTCCTTCTTTATTAAAAAGTCCCCATGATCCTACTCTTACTGGAATCTTTGTGCCATCTTTTTTTATGTACTCTTTTTCTAAGAAATTTAGCTTTTCTTCTCTATTTTTCAATTTGTTGAATACTTCAATAGATTGTTCTTTATATTCTTCAGGGGTGAAAAACAAAAGGTCATTTTCTAAAAGCTCAGCTTCAGAATATCCAAGCATATCGATTAGAGCATTGTTTATTATTTTTATATTCTTCTGATTTGAATCAATACTATATCCGAGTGGAGAATTATCAATGATTGTTCGCAAGAATCTTTCGCTTTCAATCAACTTCAATTCTGCTTCTTTACGTTCTGTTATATCTCTAGCTATTGAAAGAAAAACTTGTTTATCTCCTAATTTGAATAATTGTGTACTGATTTCTACTGGAAAGACACTACCATCTTTTGTTAAATGTTCACGTTCATAAACTAGATGTTTTTCGTTATCTATTTTTTTGATTACTTGTGGTGTTATTTTAATTAGATTATTTGGTGTAATGTCTAATGGTGTCATTTGCAAGAATTCTTCTCTTGAATAACCATATCTTTCACATGCAACACTATTTACATCTAAGAAGTTTCCTTCAATTTTTGAATCTTTGAACTCACTAAGAAAAATTGCATCATTCGCATTTTCAAATAATGTTCTATATTTATTTTCATTTTCTTTTAGTTTTGCAAAAATCTCTTTCTTCTCTGTAATGTCCTCCCCAGAACTGAGTGTTGAAACAATATCACCTTTTTCGTTTTTCAGATACTTGTTTTTCCATGCTATTGTTCTTATCTTGTTATCCTTTGTTAGAACAGGATTTTCAAATTGCTCTGCAAGTTCAATATCACCTTGAATCATTGAACTAAAAACATCTTTAACTAGTTTTTGTTCGTCTTTAGGAATAAAACACTCAATCCAGTTTTTACCTATGATTTCTTTCTCTGAATACCCTAAAACTTCACACCCTTTCCTATTAACTAACTCTACAATTCCTTCCTTATTTATGACAACTAGAATAACTCCTGCAATATCAAGATAGTGCTGAAGTTTTTCTTTCTTTTGCAGTAACTTAATTTCTATTTCTTTTCTATCTGTGAGATCTCTAAATATTCCTTGTAAGTACTTCTTCTTACCAATTTGAATTATACTTGAATTTATGCTGACAGGAATCTTTCTTTTAGATTTAGTTAATACTTGAGATTCTACAACGAATCTCTCTCCTGATGCGTGTTTTTGAAATGCATCCTCCATTACAGATATCTCTTCAACTGGATGCAGATCCTTGAATTTCATACTTAATATCTCTTTTTTTGTGTAACCTATAAGATTCTCAGCTTCTCTACTACAATTAACAATCATTCCAGTTTCAAGTTCTGCAATAAAAATTGCATCTGCATTAAAATAGAATGCATTTTTATACATATTGCTATTATCTTCCTGCTCTTTTTCTTGTGTTATTTCTCTTACGCAACCATCGAAAGCAATTAGTTTACCCTCTGAAGAAAATGTTGCATTTAAGTAAATTTCTCCCCAGATTTTAGACCCATCTTTTCTTTTAATTTGCAATTTCTCATTGATTTCAGGATTTTCTGAATTAAACTGTGATAGCAGATGTATCAGTTCTTCAGAGTTGACAAAGAAATCACTTAAACTCTTTTTTTCAACTTCGCTTGCTGTTTTATAACCAAGCATTTTTGCTAAAAAATCATTTCCAGCTATAACTGTGCCATCAGCTTCAGAAAAGAAGAGTCCTATCGGTATCCTATTTAGATAATTATAACAACGTTTTTTTTCTTCAAAAAAAGAAAATTCATTTGACATTATCTAGACCTCTATCTCAAAATATGATTCTTTTCACATAGTATCGCTGATTTGTTAAATTAAAAATAGTCTTCTAAGTATTAGAGTGTTTTTATTTAGCTAATCATCTACTTATTTATATTCTTCTTAAGTATTTTATTCTGTATTTTAACAGTTTTACAAAAGACTGCAAGCAAATAGTTTGTTCTATAAACATAAATAGTTGCATAAGAAAAAGAAAAATATAGACAGAACAATCGTCTTTATTTCAGGTTCAACTGATGGCAAAGGAAAGCAAGCTGCTCTAGAGTTAGCAAAGAAAGGGGCACATATTATCGTAAATGGAAGGGACGAGAAAAAAACTCTAGCTACTGTAGATTTCATTAAATCGGAATCTAAGAATGAGAACATAGATTATATTTTAGCAGATATGGGTTCATTCAAACAGATAAAATCGATGTCAGAAGAACTACATGACCGATATGACAAAATTGATGTTTTGGTGAATAATACTGGAGCGCAGATTCATGAATATTTGTTTTCAGAAGATGGTTTTAAGTTGAATTTTGCAGTTAATTACTTGGGATATTTCCTTACAACCTTTCTCTTATTAGATCTAGTGATAAAATCAGATTATAAACGAATTGTGATTGTAAGCTTAGGCATGCATTTCAGAGCTGAAGAATTGGATTTTGATATGCTTCAAGATAAACCAGAATACAGTTTATACACTATGCGAATTCCAAACTAGCCAATATCATGTTTGGATATAAATTAGCTAGATTAGTGAAAGAGATAGGTATAAAGGTGAATAGTCTTCATCCTAGACTCGTGGATACCAACCTTAATCCTCAAAGATCACAACATATTGTCGATAGAGCTTTACCACTAGAACAAGGGATAATTAGTATTATGCGATTAGTCACTGACCTTGAATTAGAAGGTGTGACAGGTAAATATTTTACTTCAGACGGAACAGAAGTTGAATCAATTCCTGTTTCTTATGATGAAGATATTCAAGAAAAACCTTGGACTTTGTCAGAAGAAAGTATAGGTGAGAAATTCTTAAGATATAACTAAAAATAGCATTTGGATTACTAAACCATTCCTTCTTGTTAGAAAGTGTGACTGCTGAGTAGAAAAAACTGCCTATATGCAAGGTGATAGGATAAAACACTTAAAGTTCACCTTTCATAAATTCACAGTTATTATAGAGATGATATATTCTTGACTTATAAAGCAGGTATTGTTGGAACAGGAGCCATTGGATGGAGAATAATTAAAGAAATGGATAAACACAAAGATTATGAAGTCGCTGGTTTTGCGAAATCTAGCACTGGCGGTAGATTCAAAGATCTAGTATCTAAATATCCATTTTTTGTTAGCAAAAACGTTAACATGGAAAAATATTCTTTTGATGATATGTTAATAAGATTAAAAAGCAAAAAAGCTGATTTTAAAAAGCATAATCCATCAGGACATTTAATTGATTTATTGTTAAAAGTAGATATTATTTTTGATGCAACTCCAAGCAAAATGGGAATTAACAATAAATTGTTGTATGAACACAAAATTCTGAAACAAAAACGTAAAGAAATTGGTTTAAAACCGCTAAAAGTTAT
>CAZPXJ010000223.1:0-3992 GCA_964590855.1 uncultured archaeon | reverse complement strand
GCCTTCATTCAGGCTTGGAAGAACAACAATATCTGATGCTGATATCCATATTGGAATTTGTGTTTGTGGTTTAGAACCAACCAAATTCACAATGTCTTCAAGTTCCATTTGTCTAATATCATAGTGGAGCTTTCTCTCAAGGGGTCCAGAACCAATCAAATACAAATGAAAATCCTTGCGTTTCTTTGACAATATCTTTACGGCTTCTAGAAGTGTAGAATGTCCCTTTACAGGAAGTAAGCTTGCTATGGTGATCAATATCTTCATGTTGGGATTTAGATTAAGCTCTTCTCGTGCTCGTTCTTTTTCTATAGGACGGAAAATGGTTTCATCGTACCCGTTTGGAATGATTGAGAGCTTTGATTGAGGCAAACCAAGAGAGAGAAGTTCTTTCGCATCAGAAGTACCAACTGCAATAATAAAATCCGCAGTTCGTATTACGTCTTTTGTTATTATGAGATTAAATTTGTTCAAATACGGATATTCATAAACATCCGAACCGTGACATGTGACAACTAGTGGTGTGTTATACTTTCGTTTGAGAGTAGCACCAATGAATGCATATTCAATTCGGTGACAGTGAATCAGATCAAAATCAATATCATTTCTCTGAAGTGTCTTCATTGAACTTCGGGCTGCGAATATCGGCATTCTTTTCCTCATTAGTGATATTGGCAAACTCCAAAACTTGGGACAATGGATAGTGATTGGACCGTGGCGAGATTGGAACAATCGACATGAATCCATTGCAATTTTAAGAAATAGTAAATTTCGTTCAATAATTGGCATCTGAAAGAGTGATGAGGGGAAGCGCGGCTGTGGAATTAGCACATTGATATCCTTGAATTCCTTTCTTAGTGCAACAGTTTGGCTTCGTTGAAACTTATCAAAGTGATGTGAAATAACTAATAGGTTCTTACTACGGAATGTCAATTTATACGCACTCTTGGACTAACAATATCAATGAAGATTGGTTCAGAATATATTTGAGTCTTAATAAGAGGTTCCTAACTACTCTCCCCCAGTTGAATCTGACTATTTATCTTCTAGGGTTCATTGTACTATTGAAAAATCTAGATATAGGGTAGCAATTGGCGAATCATTAAGCCTGCAAGTGATTGTTCTTTTGGAATGAATGGTAGATTCTTCTTTCTAGAAGACGAAAAGAACTTTACAACATCCAGAATACCCCAGAATTTTCGTGCCATGATATAGGCAAGTGTAAGAAATTGCACTAACCTACCTTGTATACCTCTCCTATTCTCATATCTTTCGTGAAGTCTTTTTGTTTCATTCTCAAGTCCTACTTTTCCTTTCATGCTTTTAGCTTCTTCATGCTTCCTCCATGCAATCATGGGTTTATTGATGAAAACGAACCTGCGTTTGTCATGAGCCATTCTCAGACACTGATCATAATCGAGAGCATATTTCAATTCCTTGTTAAGTAGATATCGAAGGGCAATACTACGTCTGAAGGAAATGCAGGCTGCAAAATGTCCATATTGCAGTATCCTATCATCTAGCTTAGGTGGTGCAAAGAGGATTTTGTGAAGTCGATTCTCGGAGTCTATTACAGCCATGTGACCATAGACTACATCCGCTTGTTTTTTTTGGAATGTCTTAACAACTTCCGAAATGACTGTTCGACTGAACAGAACGTCATCAGCATTCAACCATAATAGTATCTGTCCATTTGCGATATGAAATCCCCGATTTACAGTAGCTGCCTGTCCTTCATTGTTCTGCGTCAACCACTTTAGATTGTATTCGCTCTCGTGGGATTTGAGAATGGATTGCGTGTCATCGGTTGACCCATCATCAATAACAACATGTTCGATATGAGGGTAATCTTGTTGTTGAATACTAATAATTGTTTGACTGATATATTTTGCAGCATTGTAAGCAGGTGTTATGATTGATACTAGAGGTCTTGGTTGATTTTCTGAAAACGTTTCTTCATTTTCGATTTTAATTATTTACAACCTCCAGTTTCATGCTTGAAGTAAACGATAACCCAAAAGCAATCTATTTTTCATTTCATCCCAAGTATACTGGGTTTCGAAAGCTCTTCGTCCCTTAATACCCATTTCCAATCTGGATTCTGGTGATTGAATAAGTGTCAATAATGCTTCCTTAACACTCTCAAAATTATAATCAACAATCAAGCCGCATTCAACGTCGTCTACTATTTTTCTGCAAACATTGGAAATCACTGATTTTCCCAACATCATTGCTTCAAACAATTTATTAGGATTAGCAACACGGTTAATCGGTACTTTAGGGTCATACAGAATAGGAATTACATCTGCAATGCTTTCAAGCTGTATAGCTTTTTCTGGTGGTAATAGACCAAATAAATGAACGTCTGGATTTCGTTCCAGATGATTCAAGACTTCATCATGAGCTATTCTACCTGCAATTAATAATTTTGCATTAGCAATATCTCGTATTACTCTTTCAAGGATAACAAGCCCTCTGTCATGTGCGACAACCCCAGCATAGACTATAATAAAGTCTTTTGAGTTCCAAAAGTCTGTGGAAAAGCCTTCATATGATTGATTTTGGACATCCTTAGGACAATTCATCACCACGATTCTTTTTTTGGGAATCCATCGGAATGTTCTCAATCGTTCTGGAGAAACAACGATCAATAGATCTGACTTGTAAGCCAATAAGTCTTCAAACCAATCTATAAGATTGAACAGAAATCGTTTGTTCAAAGGTATGAAAGCCATCGCGAATTTATCGAAATTGTCAAAGACGATTCTACATCGATTAAAGAGTCTGAAAATTCTTGCAGGTATTAAAGCATCAAAATCACAAGCATGTACAATATCAGGTTTCATCATTGCTAAGGTAATAATGACCCATATCCAGAATATGGGATAGTAGAGAATTATCAAGTAATTGCCATAAGGAGCTTTTAGGGGTAATCTCTTCAGCGTGATATTTGGATAAATATTTTCACATCGCTTGTACTCTCTTTCACGATCCCAGCCCAAAACGATTACTTCATACCTATCTGATAGTGCAAGAGTTTCTTTCATCAATCTGGAGTCAGTATGAGCTGGATTGGATCTCACGAATACAACTCGCTGCACTTTTTCCATCCTCTATATCAATCTTCCAAAACACTTCAAGAAATCATTTCCTATTTCATTAAATCTAGCTCATCAGGCCAGATTCTATCACTCTCAGTCTTTTCCCAGAACTGTCCACGTCGCCCCGTAAGAATCGAAAGCAATGCTCTAATGATTGCAATCTGTATGATAATGAAGTATCTAATCTTCGAGATTCCTAGTGTCAATATGAGTGCACCAGTTAATAATAAAATGAATAAATCTAGAGGAATTGTAAGAGCGAAAAGAATGATGATTGAAACGAGAATTAATGGAGATAGTAAGGGAATTGCAGTTTTCAAATAGACAAAGGTTCGATATTGTTTCTTAACCGGACTGTCGATATTTCTGAAGACTCTAATTGTATCATACAATCCAATTGCTCGATTTTTCTTCTGCTGAATCAAATCAGCAACAGAAGTGACACCTTGTTCAACTATACTTGTATCATGAAGGTAAACAACTTTGTAGCCGCTGAGAACTGTCACAATTCCACCAATCATATCTTCTGCATAGGTGAAGTTTGATGTTTCGAAAATTCGATTTGTAAGTTTTCTCCTCATCATCTGGAAGGCACCATTAAAATGAAAGAATAGTCCTTTACGAGAGATTTGGATTCTTTGTCTATCCATAAGATTCCAGTAAAACCTCTCGGACTCTAACACCCAACTTTCTGATGACTCTGGAACACGAATTCTTAGTGTAACTCCTCCGACATTCGGATTTCTAAATTCTTTCTCTGCATTATTGAGTGCGTTAGAATCTAAACGGCAATTTGCGTCTGTAACAAGGATGAGATCACCATATTTGATTTGGTTAAGACAGTAGAGAATACCATTGCTTTTTCCTGTATGCGATTCTTGCTGGATAACG
>CAZPXJ010000222.1:0-4028 GCA_964590855.1 uncultured archaeon | reverse complement strand
AACTTCAAAAAGAACGGGGATCGTCGCAATAGATGCGAATTTGGGCCGGGTCGGAACCACTGCAGAACTGAAGTTACTTTAGGATTTTTTCAGAAAAACCGACCTGCTTGGGGCATAGCACATAGCATTAGTGGAACTTGTGTCCCTCGATTCAATTCTAGTGAATGCTTTTCGATTGATTAGGCCCCTTTCGCCAGCCGATAGATGATGACCTGGTCATTATGGGAAATTACTTCGTCTAGAGACTCGCAATTGTTTAATCTTTTTCTAGTACTAAAAAAAGAAGAGGGCCAAGAACTATGATATTGGTTTAAGTTTGAAAAGACAGAATAAGTCGATATGATTGGCGAGCTATCAAGGCAAGGACTATTGCCATCACAATAACATTACAGGTCCCGGTTCAAGATAGGAATTGGCTGACAAACCTATCTCGTTAGTTATAATCGCGCGCAAATTGGGCATCACTCCGATTTTATCAACGGAAGGGTCTGCAGATGGAGTAGAAGTACTCGGGTTAGATAACAATGTCCTCATTTGGTTTGGAGACAACGTAGTAGGAACTGGAAGAGATTTTGATATTCCTTGCACGCAAAGCGTAGCTCCGGCAATTATGGCTGAGGCCCCTGATGTACCCCCCATTTTATCTGTGTAACCAAAAGCTTGTATGTCAGGAGGTAAAAATGGGTCCCCTGATGTATTTATATTTTCTCCCCAAGAATAGCAGTCGATACGATTACCGAAGCTAGAACCAATAGTAGCATCAAAGTTCCATCTCTCATGAGGTACTGACGAGGCGGAAGCGCCAACCATTATTGCACCAGAATCCCTAAAATCCACAGAATTCCTGTTGAGCACTTGCGCACCAGAGTTCGTTACAAAGGAGTCAAGATCGTTTCTTCCATTCCCTGCAGCTTCGACTACAATAATACCAAGTGAGGTAGCTAACGAAATAGCGTTAAAGACCGCCGTCTCGACCTCTACAGGCAAAAAAGTGAGGCCATTATAATTAGCTTGAGCCTCGAGTAGTAATACATCACCGGAACTCATGCTGCTCGCCGCAGAAAGAATTGCATCAGCTGTATTAAAGTCACTAGGAGATCGAAACTGCGAGATCACGTCTGCACTTGTGACGTTGGGAGCTATACCGATACCTCCCTTGCTGTTATCAACAGCTACAACTTCACCTAATACCGCAGTACCATGACCAAAATAAGCAATATTCTCTCCTGACATTACGTTGACACCTTTTGAAACGAGATCTTGATGGTCCAATGTCCATCCTTGTTCCAGATCTACAAATGAAACTCCTGAACCGTCTCCTCCTTGAATTGTCCATGCGTAACTCGCATCAATTCCAGCATGCGCTGGCTGTAAATAAGTCTCATATGGATATCGAGGATTATGCGAAGGGTCTAATGGAGGGGGCAAGGGACCACTTTCAGGATATACTTCCTCTATAATGGGGACACGCCTAAACTTTCTTACTACGTCTTCTGTTTTGGTTCCTGAGGGAACAATAAGACGGTAATGCTGAAGTAAGTTTGCGCCTTTGTTCCCACCGTTTGAAGAATCCGCCTTTTTCATCAAGCGTCCGATCGTATTAGGATCTACACTTGTGAAGAGTCTACGCATTTTCAGACCGGGAAATTCGCGAAAAACTGCCTGCAGATCAGTGAGGCCAAGTTCTTCAAATTTGGCATCAAGGTCGTCAACGTACGGCAGATTCTTTGCATCTTTCTTGAATCTTATTACCACGGTTTCCGGGATCATGTCGGTGTTACCAAGTTTATTTTCATTTGGTCTAGGCCAATGCGCGGTCATAAATACTAACAGGCTTCATACCATATAAACTTAAATATTACATATTATTTCTTAAATTTATGGCTGGGGATAAAATTCCAATCTCAGAATTTTCAGGAAAAGTAATGAAAGATGAAAAGTTCAGATCCGATTTCTTTTCAGCGGAGGATCCTGCGCAGTTTCTACAATCGGCGACTGGCATTACAATACCTGAAGATCAAAAGGAAGATTTCAAAAATTATATAAGTGATCTGAAGGATAAATATACTAGAAAGACTGTCACATATAGAGCTGAGCAAGGCCGTGAAATTTATGACATCACAGTAGAGGTTCCGCCACCAGGTTAATCGCCTGGTTTGAACGACATATATCTAGACTTTCAACCCTCGATCCGAAATATTAAGGTAAATCTCATCAAAGATATATCAAGTCTACCGAAAGGTCTTCGAAATGTAGCTGAATATTATTTTACTAAGCGTTTGCCACTCCTAAGTGGACCTGTAACTGTAGATCGTAGGTTCGGTGCGCCAATACCATACCTGGCTTATTGGTTTTCTGAAACTTTCGGCTATAGAGAACAAAAAACTATAGACAACTTTGGATTAGCGTTAATATACGCTTCTATTGTTAATTGTGCTAGAGACGATCTTATAGACAATGATCTTCAGTTTGGCAATGATTCCATTATTGCGTTTGCAAATACCTTTTATGAAAAATACTTCAAAATTTTTGAGACAACTTTTCCTAAGATCTCACATATTTGGTATATACTTGTAAAATGCGGTGATGACTGGGCCAAATGTGAAAGTTGGAATTACACTTTTGAGCACGACTTGGAGGAAAACCCACTTGACGCCCATTTTTTGAATCAAAGTTCAAGATATCTAGTTTCCATCACTTTACCAACCCTTGCTGCGATAGCCATTATTTCAGACAACGAGAAGGAGATATCAAAGATAATCCAGTTTCTCAACAATTATTGGATGGGATGGAAGATACTAGATGATCTTAAGGACTGGAAAGAGGATCTGTACAAGAAAAACTACAACCATTCAAGCTTTCTGTACGCCGCAATCCACAGAATTAACCATTCAGGGATGTGTGTGGATGAAAACTCTATCTGCAGCCTTCTTATGGAAGAGAGCTTTGTAAAAGAAATTTATGAATCTGTCAACTATTTTTACTGTGAAGCCAAGTCTTCCTTAGTCAGTTTTGAATCTTCTTATTTGAGGGAATTTATTGATCGTCAGCTTGAGTACAATAGGGATCAGTTGGAATACTACAGTGAATTGGCCTCCGGATTATACAAAATGATTATGAATCTTCGCCAATAATGTAAATTTGAATTTATTCACTTTTTCTTTCTTTTCCAATTTCTTGTAACACTTCGTGCATGTACTCCTTAATTTCGTCATATGAAATATCAGTGTCTACTCCAGAACTTGCCTTAAGTTGTTCCGCATGCTCCTTTGATATATTCATGACATTTGTTTCTACTTCGTGTTCCAGTTGAGCAACCCCTATGCTATCCAAGAACTTCGACTGTTCCATAATAGAATTCCTTATAGTTCTCCTAAGATTAGCGTCAGAAGAGACCCTAATGGCTGAAGAATATATTCCAAGCATAAAAAAGTACGAGGCAAGAGAAGTGAACCCATAAGTAGCTATTCCGAATGGTGGATACGCACCTTGAGCAATATTGGCTGCAAGCGCTACGAAAAGTGAGGCTATTCCGAACGCAGCGATGAAAAGATAATCGGCTACCACGCTCGTAGTCTGTTGCCTCAGTGTTTTAACAGCAGTTAAGAATGAGACTCCGAAGAGTATCCCGACAGATAACAACGCGGATATGGCTAGAATCCTAAATATTAGTTGACCTGGATCGAAGTAGGTACTTGTGGTTGGTAATTCGAATAAGATTGGGGCTACCCCAATGATGAACATTCCCATAGGCAAAGAAATGACAAGAAGATATTTCTTAAGGCCAATTCTCTTCGAGTAGCCGTAAAGAAGCAACGCCACAGCCCCCCAAGTCAATCCATATGCAAGCATTGTTTGAATAAGAGATACAGAGTAGAGATCACCTAAGATCTGACTAGGAAATTGGCTTATGGATGGATATACTACTTCTGTATCAGCTCTCACTAAAGTCATGTTTGTTTGCAAAAGCAAACCGTTTTGGGATAGTCCTAAATTCATACAAGCCATCGCAGTCATAGCAGATGACA
>CAZPXJ010000221.1:0-4071 GCA_964590855.1 uncultured archaeon | reverse complement strand
CTATAGCTTATATCGCAGATAAAGAAGGGGGTTTACAAATTGTTGATATCTCTGATCCTCTCTTTCCTACAAATATAACAAGATGCTGTGAAAGTTATTACGTCCTTGATGTATTTGTTGAGGGAAACTACGCATTTGTAGGAACTTTACTAGACGGATGCATAATTGTTGATATCTCTGATCCTCAAAATCCTGTCCAGGAACATCAAATTATTGATGATACAGATGTCTACGAAATAGATATTTATGGAAATATACTATACCTCGCTTGTTGGACTGGAGGTTTACAAATATATGATATCACAAATCCTAGTTCTCCAACATTTCTCTATTACTACGGAGTATCTCAAGTATCTGATGTAGCAATAGAAGGTGATTGCGCTTTCCTCACAGATCCCGCAGCTGGATTAAGAGTTATTAATATCACTAATCCTTCAAGTCCAACAACAGTTTCCACATTTACAACAACAAGTGCTAGAGGAGTAGTAATTGAAGGAGATTTTGCTTATATTGCTGATTATGGAGGGGGATTAGTAATTGTAGATATAACAGATCTTTCTAATCTAAAAGGGGGGGGAACATATGATACGCCTAATTTTGCACAAGAGGTAATAGTATTTGGTGAATATGTTTATCTTGCAGATTCAACCAGCGTAATTATTGTGAAGATTAGAAATACAACAACTATTTCTTCAGTTGGTTCTCTAAGTTATGCAAACGATGCTATTGAGGATATTGTAATAGAAGGAGATTATGCTTATGTCGCTGATCAAGTAAGTCATTTTGTAGTGATGGATATCTCTGAACCAGCTTCTCCAGTAAAGGTCGCTAATTGTACTCTTGATAATCCTGCTTTCTTGATAGTTACTCATGGTATTGCTGTTGAGGGGGATTATGCCTATCTTCTAGTTGAAGATCAAGGAGGAGATACTGATGGTCTTTATGTAGTCAATATTTCTGATCCTCTAAATCCATTCTTTACAGGTAATTTAACTAGTTCTTCATATGCTGCTTTTAGCATTGATGTTGAAGGGGATTACTGCTATATAGCATGTATGATGAATGATATTCTAGTCATTGATGTTTCCGATCCAACTATTCCTTTTGAAGTAACCACTTATTCACTCGTAGGAAATGCAATTAGTCTGGAAGCAGTCGGAGATTGGTTGTATGTAGCAACTCAATCCAGTGGTTTGAGATTAGTTGATATAAGTGATCCTACTTCTTTATCTGGAGGAGGTGGAGGGTATTTTGCTCCTTCTGGTTGCAATTTCTATGATATTGATGTTGATGGAGATATTTGTTATGCAGCTGATTATGGTACTAACAGAATCTATCTTATTGATATAACAGATGTAACTACACTTACTCAAATAAGCAATTATACAGTAGTCAATTATCCGCGAAACATCAAGGTTGAAGGGGATTTAGCTTTTGTAGCGCAATACTATCCTCAAGGATTCATTGTCCTGAATGTATCCAATCCTCTTTCTATATCCACTGTAGGTAATTTCAGCCCTGGAGACAGAACAGTAACTGTAGCTCCATTTGGAGAATACTGTTATGTTGGAGGATGGTTTGGATTAAATGTAGCTGAGATTTACTCTCATTATGGGAATATCTACAACTTAGTAACTATTGCTCAATCTAGCAACATATTAAACTTAGGAGCGGATGAAGTAGTTGTAAGTGCAACCTTTAGCCTAAACGACTATACAATTTCTCATGCTTCTCTTGTTAGATATCTCTCTACAGATAATGGAGCAACTTGGGAATATGCTGGTAGTGGTGAAGTCATTTTTGCAGATCCTAGATCTACATTAATTTGGAGACTTGTTCTAGTATCAACTAGGGATTATTCTACACCAACTGTTTCTGAGCTTCAGATAGATTATGAGGTTAGACTGAAACCTATAGATCTTGTTTCTCCTAATGATATTACTACGATAGATGATAATACACCAGAATTTAGCTGGACAACACTTTCTAATGCAACAGAATATTGGTTGCAGGTTGATAGTTCAGGAACATGGAGTACTCTAGAAGTAAATGTTACTGTTGTTACTTCTTCCTACATTGTACCTTCCTCTCTACCAGATGATGTGTACTATTGGCGAGTTGTAGGGATAGATGGAAATGGAGATATAGGTGAGTGGTCTGATATACGACAAGTACGAATTGACACAACTCCTCCCGTACCGGAACTAAGTTCAGGATATCTTTTATTGCTTATACCTATAATATCATTAATTTCTATTAGTATTTGGAGAAAGCAAAAATAATCTCTCCTCCTTTTTTCTTTTTCAAGTTTTTTTCCAGAACAATTTTATATTCTCTACTTCTTTTTCGGATATGCTTAAATCTTCTCAAAATAATAGGAAATTTATCTCTGGAGATTTAGTAACAGATTGGGCGTTTAAAGTTGATCCAAATGAGGTTTTTCCAGAATATCCTCGACCTCAATTCAAGCGAGATGTATGGCTAAATCTCAATGGTTTATGGGATTATGCGGTTCTTTGTACAATCATCCCTCTATCGCAGTTTGGGCGCCGTTTAACGAAGCATGGGGCAATTTGAAACAAGGAAAGTCACTGACTTCTTGAGCGCTCTAGATAATACTCGATTGATAAATATTGCAAGCGGATGGTTAGATAAGAAAACGGGGGATATAATTGACATTCACAAATATCCTGGACCAGCAATGCCAAAAGTTGAGAATGAAGAGCGAATAGCTGTTTTGGGCGAATTTGGAGGATTAGGTTTTTCAGTAGAGAATCACATGTGGAAGAAGAAGTTCAAATGGTATTATAAGAAATTTCTAGATGAAGAAGAACTGCTGGAAAACTATGAATAAATAATGACTGAAACTAAGAGACTAATTCCTGAAGGTTTGAGTGCTGCTGTTTTTACTCAAACAACTGATGTTGAAGGCGAAATTAATGGTTTACTAACTTATGATTGAGAAGTCTTGAAATTTGAAAAAGAAAAGATAAGAGAAATCAACAAAAGTTTGAAGTTTTAGCTTTTAAGAGCTTTTTTTTCCCTAATCCAATCTTAGCGCTTTTAAGCTAGTTAAAATTAAAAATAGTTCGTTTAAAATTTCTTTGTATAACACTGCCTTTTTAAATGGTCAAGAGACATGTAACTTGAAGTGATTTCCTTGCAATGTGTTTATGAAATTCCTGATATACACTGTACAAAGTGCGCTAGAAAAATTGGTCTTGCACTTGGCTTTACATCAGGAGTTGATTCTTCTCTCGTAGATTTCAATGGAAAAACAGCTACTGTAGAGATTAATACTGATAAGATTTCTAAATATAAAATTAAAGCAATTATTGTTGCATTAGGTTTTTCAGCTATGTTAGTTTAGCACATTGCTGTTCTATTCTATGTTATCAATATTTCTATTAGGTTTACGATTCAAGCAAATTTGACAATATAATTTTGTTCAACGCTAGTTATTATATATTTAAAATCGAGTATTAATTTGATTATTATGGTAGAAGTAATATTAGATATCGAAGGTATGACTTGTGGTCATTGTCAAATGACTGTTGCAAATGCTTTGAAAAAAGTTAGCGGAGTTAAGGAAGTAGAAGTAAATCTCGAAACAAACAAAGCTAATATTTCATTCAAAGAAGGTAAAACAAGCACTGAAAAATTGATTAAAGCAGTAGAAGACGCTGGATATAAAGCAGTAGCTGCTTAAACACACAAACTGCGTTTAGAACATACAATAATTGAATTTCAGGTAAAGACGATGACAGAAGACTTAGAGAAGCGTACCATATCAGTTCAAGGCATGCATTGTGCAGCTTGTGTCAACACAGTCGAGAAAGCTATTACATCTGTTAATGGTGTTGATTCTGCCTCTGTAAATCTAATTAGTCATAGTGCAAGATTAATTTATGATCCTGCAACTACAAAGGAGAAGGATATTATTAAAGCTATAAAAAATCGTATAGGAACACATAAATAGGTATGGAAGATGAGTCGTTAAGTTCAAACCTTTCTCCTATAAATCTTGGTCATGGTCAGTCATTATCGGCCAGCGGCTTGACGAAAACCTTC
>CAZPXJ010000220.1:0-4123 GCA_964590855.1 uncultured archaeon | reverse complement strand
TTGAAAGAAAAATCTTCCCAGGTATTCCACACTCTTTTGATGGAGAAAACTATGACTATCTTGTAACTACATCATATCTCCTATGTGAAGAAGATCTGAATGATTATGTGAAAGCTATTGGAGAATGGAGGAAATAAAAATGTACAGACAAGCTAAATATGACGAACCACTTATCTTTGAACTAGGTAAGAAAGGCAGAAGAGCTCATATTCCACCAAGATGTGAATTTGATAGAGCCAAAATAAAAATTCCAGAAAAATTGCTCAGAACAACACCTCCTGAACTACCAGAACTACATGAAGGAGAGGTTATGAGACATTATGTCCGTTTATCTCACATGAACTACTGCATAGATATCAATACTTATCCATTAGGATCTTGTACAATGAAGTACAACCCTAAAATAAATGAAACCATAGCTCGTTCAGAGAAAATGATGTATATGCATCCACACCAACCTGAAGAAACAACTCAAGGATTATTAGAAATTTTGTATGAACTTCAAGTTGCTCTCGCTGATTTAGCAGGAATGAAACATACAACTCTCCAAACACCAGCTGGTGCTAGTGGAGAATATTGTGGATTAGCTCTGATTAAAGCATATCATGATGACCATGGAAATACTCAAAGAGACGAGATTATCGCTCCTGATTCAAGTCATGGTACAAATCCAGCTAGTACTGTTATGAACGGTATGAAACTTATTGAGATCAAATCTCAAGAAGATGGAAGAGTAGATATGGATGCTCTCAAAGCAGCTGTTTCCGATAAAACCGCAGGTTTAATGTTAACAAATCCAAACACACTTGGTATTTTCGAAAAAGATATAATTGAAATGTCAGGTGTTGTTAGAGATGCAGGGGGATTACTCTATTATGATGGTGCTAATTTTAACGCTATTGTAGGAAAAGTAAGACCAGGTGACATGGGATACGATGTATTGCATTTTAATTTACACAAAACTTTCTCAACTCCACACGGTGGTGGAGGTCCAGGATCTGCTGCAGTATGCTGTAATGATTTACTAGAACCTTACCTTCCTGTTCCAACAATTGATTATGACAAAACCAAAGATTATTACTTCTTCGACTATGACAGACCTAAATCTATTGGGAAATTACATGGATACTATGGTAATGTTGCTATAGCACTAAGAGCTTATGCCTACATTGCTGCATTGGGATTCAAAGGACTTGTAAATACAGCTGAACAAGCAGTACTAACTGCTAACTATGCAGTGAGAAAACTAGAAAAACTTGATGGCTTTAGAATTGCAGGTGGTCCAGATATTCCTAGAAAACATGAAGGTGTTCTTGAAGCAACTCCATTCTTAAGAAATTATGAAGTTTCAGGTATGGATATAGCCAAAATGATCATCAGTAGAGGAATGCATGCACCAACAGTTTACTTCCCACTCATCGCTCATGAGGCTTGGATGGTGGAGCCAACAGAGAATGAGAACAAAGACAGACTTGACAAATATGTTGAGGCTGTTGCAGAAGAGATGGAAAAAGCAAAGGCAGATCCAGATTATGCTCACCATGCACCTACATGGACCTCAGTTGGAAGAATCGATTCTGGTTGGTCAGTTAGAAATCTAGTTTTATCCTATAAAATTATGAAAGATAAATTGGAAAAAGGAGAATACGTACCTTAATTCTCTTTTTATTTTTCTTATTTTTCTTACTTTTTTTGATTCATTAGTATAATATATTTTACAATAGAAGAAGTAAGAGGGAGAAAGAAGCTAGCCTTCAAGTCGGTAGTGAACGAAACTTTGGGGTAGAGACAAATGCTTAACCACGCAACAGAGAGGCAAGCTAGCTTCATTGAAACAGTAACATTATGATATATAAACCTAAAAAGAAATTGAAAATGGTTTCTCTCACTGAAATTTACTTCTTTGTACTACGTCTTCCTCTCATTTGAATTGGAGGGTTGATAAAGATACCAATTATTAACATTAAAGACATACCAAAAATTTCTTTGAAAGCAACACTATCTATTAATCCTTCAGGCATAAGATTTTTGAAAGTTGCTATGGCTTCAAAACCAAAGAACACTATCAACATTTGAATTACAAAATACAACAGAACTGTGAAAAGTGCTCCTCTTAAAAGATATCTGTATAACTTTCTTTCTCTTACATCTCTTACTCTATTCATTAATTGTTCAGAGATTAAGAGTGAAACAGCTGTTAAAACAAAGGTTCCAAAAATAGGAAATGCAATTAATAATGGAAGATACTCCCATGTGTTAAATTCAACGATATCATGTAAATAATAGAAATGTGGTATTTGAGCCAAGAACGAAATAGCAAAAACTGCAACTACACTAGGCCACATAGACTGTTTGTCAAGTATTCTTATTTTGGAACTCATTGTAAGCTTCCTCTGAATAGAGCTGTTCTTGAAATCAACAAAAAAATTAAGTTATAAATATATTTGTCATGCAGTCTAGTTACATCATTACGATATTTCTTGGGAAAAATCTTTCGTATGGTCATGTTGAGTTTACGATGAATCAATGACCTTCTTCGAAGGAATATCCTTTTTCTATTCTAAACTCGCAATAGTTGTGCCCTGTTCCATGACATTTTACTTCAGTTACAATTGGAGGATCCTTCAGGATTAATGCCAACCGCCCTGCAATATATCCTGCTTGAAAATCACAAAGAGTTTCACTCATGTTTGTTTCTGAGAAATTAGCTCCTGATGCATATGCACATTCATGTATTCTTAGATACATTTCATCTTCATCTTCTCCTTCTGATATTTCCACGAAAGAATGAGCTCTTGGCAGATAATTGGTGGGATGAGTATAGTATTCTTTTATTATTTGTGTAGCTTGTTTTAAAGATTCTATAGGTAATTCTGCTTGTTCTTTTGCAAGCAAATCATAAATCAAGGTTTTTCCAGGTCCTATTACTCCCAACTCTCTTCCTGCGGAATAAAGTAGAGCACCACAGAATTTATCTTTGAATTTCAACGAAATAATTTGCTGTTGAAGAGCACTTATGTGAACATAATCTACATCGTTTGGTCTAAGAGCTTCAGTCATTTTCATAGAATTATATCCATGGAGAGTTGTTTCGTGAATAAACTCATAGAAAAGTTGTCTTCTATGATCTTCAACAGGAAAATCACCAAGAAATTGAACTTTTCTATCTTCCATTTTAGTTTCGTGCACAAGATAAGGAGCTTTTCCAGGTTCTTTACCGAGATATACTTGTATTTCGAATTCACAATATGAATCGCCCAATCCTTTACATTTTGTTTCTTTAACACTTGTGGCTGAACCGATCATTGCTTCTACTGTTCCAGCAATTTCTCCAGCTGTAAAATGACATAGAGTTTCTCCGATATTTATTGCTCCTGCACTGTTAGCTAATTCATAAATTCGAAGAGTCGCATTGTAACCGTCCATGGATGCTACATCACACTGAGTTGCATGATAGAGTGGAATAGTATTATTGTGACTGTAGAGTTGAGCTAGTGCAATCAAAGTCTCTTGAAATCTTTCTTCAGGTTTGACTGCACCTACTTTGGGGTTAAGAACAGTAAGATAGTAAGGAGCAGCTCCAAAAATACCCAGTTCTCTACCATTCTGATAAAGAAGTTGTGGGATCAAGGGATCAAGTTGTAAGAGAGACATCATAACTTGTTGGTAAATACTGATATGAACATAGTCACCAATGTTTTTACGAACCAATTCTTGAGATATAATACTACTGATAGTATTTTTGGTAAGAATCATCATACTCTCAGTTCTTCTAGTATCCCGGTCTCGTTCTATGATGTTAGGTAGAATTTGTGACCAAAGTTTCTCACGAATAACATCTTCAGTGATCATACCTTCAGCAATTCTCTCATCATTCATCATAATAACAGGAACACTCAAAATCCCATATTGAGCTGCAATCTCTTGATTTTCAGAGATATCAATCGTACTAACATGAAGTATGCCTTTCATAGAAGTTCCAGCAATGTTCTCTATCACTCGTTCTACCTCTGGGCATGCAAAACAATCCGGACTAGTAAAGAACAACACTCTCATTCTTTCTGTTTCTTGAAAGGTATCTTCTTCAGCCATTTGGAATAACCCCAGTAAAAGACATTTGTAG
>CAZPXJ010000219.1:0-4130 GCA_964590855.1 uncultured archaeon | reverse complement strand
CCTCTGTATTGGAATCATCTCATCACTCACCAGCAGATTGTTTTAGAATCTCCTCAGTATATATGTGAACTTCTAAACAACAACCTAATCGTCTAATATATACTATCAGTGCTAGCATATTTAAGTGTTAATACAGCTCAATTTTTTATCTCAAAAATTAGGTAAAAAATATCGTGCAAACTGAGACTCAGTTATCGACATTAAAGGTATTTTTTCAGTATTCTGTTGTTTTATCTTTTAGATGATGAATACTTCTTTTGCGAGTATTTTTTCTTTTGTTGCCTTACATCTCTGTGCTGTTTTTCCATTACATATAATATTGTATCAGTTGTCAATATTCCTTTGTATTGTTCTTTGACTTTAATACTAACATAAGGAGTCTTGACTGGACCAAAAATATCATGGACTATACCAACATGTTGCATTTTTTCATTGACAACATTGGATCTTAAACGTGGTAATTTTGGAGGGTCTTTTACTATTGCCAAACCTAAGTCGGAAAAGAAATTTATGTTACCAAGTTTTTTTATTTTATCTCTTTCCATTAACATCCCTCACAGTTGAAAACTTATTTCTTAGGTTTTGAGGAAGACTTACCCTTTTTGGCATCTGAAGGTTTTTCTACTTTTTTCAGTTTTCTTGAAATATTTGCTACTCTTCGGATTAGTTCTGTTTTACTAGCAATACCCTCAGGATTAACAACTATTCTCCCCTCACTTTCCCACCAATTCTTAGAATATTTCTTATTTTTTTCAATTTCATATTCTAATTCAAGATGTTTACATGCAAAAGCAATCTTTGATAAATTACAGTCATCTACTGCTTTACTTTTAGGAATTTTTCTACCTTGGTTCTTGGAGAGTTTCTTATCAAAATACTCAGGATAAAGAACAAAGTAACGCTTTTTGCGTAACATGATATAGCCTTGTTAAATTAATTCTTAAAGATTTGGAAGATTTAGTTTTCTTCCTTCTTTTCAATTAAAATGCAGTTTATAACGCCGTGTTGTCCTGGTCTGCTGGTCACACGTGCCTTGCCAATGTCTGTATCAACGACACATCCTTTGGTGATAATTCTTCGTCTTGCATACTCTCTGTTAGCACGATTTTCTAGTACGTTTAGTATTTTGACTTTTTGACTGACACCTGTAGATTGATCTAAAACAATTGCTTCCTCAGCTTTTAGAATACGATGTTTGACATTTCCTCCTCTTGTTCTAATATTCTTTAGTTTTCTTGGACCAATTTGTGTTTCAGCTGGGTATCTTCCCATATCTCTTTTTTTCTTTGAAGAGTTTTGTCGGATAAGACCACCTGATAGTTTTCTACGAGACCTTTTTAACCATTGATAAGGCATAGCATTTCACCTTGGAAGCCATCCCTTTTGTTTGAATATAAGCGTTTCCATTTCAAAGTATTTAGAAGGATGAGTTTAAGCTTTTACAGTTTTTCCGACAAAAATAAGTTCATCTTTGATTAACACTAGGGAAAAATCTAAAAGTCACAAATTCATTCTATACTTATGAAAAGCAAGCCATTTGTCTTAATGCTTCTTCTATTAATTGTTATACCAATTCCTCTGATGAACTTTATAGTAGCAGATAATAATGAATCAGTAGATTCAAATAACAGCTATTTCAGACAATCTTTTGGAGAGCAGAACTCACAACCATATACCATAGTTCAAGCACAAAATATCTTACATGATGGTAGGTGGACAAAACCTTTGAAAACCCATGTAATTCTATCAAATCTTGTTGATTATAACAATAGGGCAATGATCTCATTTTTTACCACCGAAGATAGAGATCAATTTGCGTTAGAAGTAATTAAACATGGTATAGAAATTGATCAAATATTCAAAACTATTCCAGCGATTGTAATATGTTATGAAGATAGTTATCTTAATCAAGTTAACTTCAACGAGTATAAGATAAAGTATACCTATCCGATTGGTACATATGAATACACTGTTCCTATGAATGTTGATATGGAATTTCCTGGTTTGGTCAATTTAGCTGAGCTCAGAGAATCTTTAGAAATTGATGCAATTCATGCTATGAATCAAACAGGTTATGGTGTAACTATTGCAATTTTAGATAGTGGATTAAATACTTCCAAAGTTCCAGCATTAGATGGCTTGCTTAACTATGATGAGGATAAAGTTGTACTAGATATAACTCCAGTGCCTGGATTAGAAGATCAAGCAGATTTTAGCGGACATGGTACGCACATAGCTACCATTCTTGCGGGTAATGGGAAGTATAGAGATGATAAGGGAAATGTTAAGCAAACTGATGATTATGGTATTGCTCCTGATGCCCAATTAATCAACATTAAAGTTCTCAATCAGACAGGTTATGGAAAAGACGAATGGTTGATAATTGGGTTTGATGAAGCTATAGCTCAATCACCTGAGATAATATCAGCGAGTCTTACTTCAGTTACATTTGCTGAAACAAGGGACCCCATTGAAGAGCTTGTCTATGAAGCAGCAAGGAATGACATTTTAGTTGTTGCTTCAGCAGGAAATTATGGCCCTTCAGGTGGTTCAGTTGGAGCACCAGCTATTTGGGATCACGTTATCTCAGTCGGAGCTTCTGATGGATTAGATGACCTAGCAATTTTTACTTCTAAAGGATTAAATCAGAATTTCTCAGTTGGTGTGGATATTTTAGCACCAGGGGTAGCTATTCAAGGAAGTGATGCAGAAGATGGTGGTTCCAGATGGGTCTCAGGTACCTCTGTATCAGCTCCAATAGTCAGTGGAGTTTTAGCTCTTTTAGTAGGTGCTTATCCTGGAATTAATATTCACAAATATGAAGCAGCATTACTTGGAACAGCAGATATTTTGCCAGTAGCTGCTGTGTATCAAGGAAATGGAATTGTGAACCCTTATGCAGCTTATACAAACCTTACAGCATATCACTCTGAAAATATGTGTGCAATAGTTCCAAGGAGTATGAATTCTAACAATGAATATTATTATGAATGTGTAGCTGGTGAAAATTCAACTTTTAATATTAAATTGATATCCTCTTTTACAGGATCTATAACAGCTGATTTTAGTTTACCTTTTGAACCTGGTTTAGAGTTTGCTGAAGTAGCAGATTTAATCAATATATATGAAGGCTGGAATCACATCAGTTTCAATGTAACGATT
Source organism: uncultured archaeon (assembly GCA_964590855.1). GTDB lineage: Archaea > Asgardarchaeota > Heimdallarchaeia > Heimdallarchaeales > Heimdallarchaeaceae > UBA460. The sequence continues at coordinate 968 of CAZPXJ010000219.1, read as the reverse complement.
CCTGCTAGTACTAGGATGCAACCATTGAATGGAGACATAATATTTGATGAATTTGCGAATATAGCTCAATGGCCAGGATCTTTTGGGGCTAAAGTCTTTCATTTTAACTTAATTACAAGATACTATGGAGGAACTGTCTTGTTCGACATCTCCCATGAAAATGATACTGCAAACCGATGGTTTGATGCTTCTACACCTTATGGAACGCATATGCACTTAACAAGAATTCTAAAAGATAGAGGATTTAGGATAAGAACACATACTGGTGGTGATTATAATTTCACTGATGTTAATATACTAGTTATCTCAGATCCAGAACTGAATTTTACTACGGAAGAAATTGGTGATATTTATGATTTTGTCAGTGACGGAGGATCTCTTCTCTTCCTTGTCGATAGTGTCAGATTCATTGATGCAGAAACGATAGAATCTTCCCCTATAATCTTCAGCAATTACTACACATGTGATGAACTGTTAGCAAGTTTTAATCTGACTGTATGGGATACTGTTCCAATTGATGTCCCCTATGAAGTATATACAACTAATGACGCTACAATGCTTTCTGTTGAATCCTTTATGTGGTGGGGTAAAATGCTCCATTTTACAACAGAGGATTCAGACAACATAATTGTGGCTCGGATGCCAGAGGTTACTATTGGGGGTAGTGAGTATGTTTTTGATGTTGCTGTAGCCAAAAAAGTAAATAATGGTAGAATTATGGTTTTTGGTTCAGGTTATCCTTTCACTGATCATGGTTTATTACCTGATTCTCTTGAAATTAGTCCAAGCAGAGTTGGATTATCTTCTAGTTACATTGATGTTTTTAATTTAGATGAAAACAATCTTTTATTGGTCAATGAAACCTTTGAATGGCTAATTAGCACTCATAGACCTTCATTAAGCTTTGATAGTAATCCAAAAAAAATATTGATAAGACAAGAAATCGATATGGAGATTCAAATAACTCT
>CAZPXJ010000218.1:0-4154 GCA_964590855.1 uncultured archaeon | reverse complement strand
GCTAAGAATGTTGTTGCAGCAGGTTTAGCAGATAAATGTGAGATTCAGGTCTCTTATGCTATTGGAGAACCCAACCCTCTAGCAATCAATGTAGAATGTTTCGGAACAGAAAAAGTAGATATAGAGGAATTGCAAAAAGCAGTTCTAGAAACATTCGATTTGAGACCTGGAAAGATAATAAAACATCTTGATCTGAAAAGACCAATTTACAAGAAAACATCTTGTTACGGTCACTTTGGAAGAACCTTACCTGAGTTTACCTGGGAGAAAACTGACAAGGTTGACGAATTACGAAGAATTTTGAATGTGAAATAAGAAATAGGTTTAGTATTTCTATTCACAAACATTTTTTATCTATAAATTGTTACGTCCGAAAGTATGTGTGCAGATGAAAGCTCTAAAGTCAAAGAAGTAATAACTAAAATCCTGACTGAAGAGAAACCTAAAACAGTTAGAAAATTAACTGAAAGGGCTGTAGAGCTTTCAAAGAAAGATAAAAAACTAATATATAGTCTTGTTAGGGAGATGGAGCGAGAAGGAAAAATACGATTAGGTTCCGAAAGAATTGAAAGAAAATTACCAGATACATTTTCCCAATATTTTCTCCAAATACACTATTATTCGTTAGAGTTCTGGACCCTAATGGTACTATCGGCTATTTTCTTTTTATCAGTGCTTCTAATACCTCAAAATTCACCGTTCTATTTTCTACGAGTTTTCATGGGTATAATCTTTGGTGTAATAATTCCTGGTTGGGCAATTAGTAATGTTATTTTTCCCAAACTCTATGAGACAATTGATCAAATTGAAAGAACACTACTCGCAATCGGGATCAATATTGGTACAATGATATTTGGAGGCTTAATATTAAATCAAATCTGGGCAATAGAAAATTTACCATTTGTAATTGTTCTTGGTTCTCTTACAATAGTTGCCTCTATAGCATCAGTGATAATAAGAATACTAATAGGATCAGAAAAGCTAACTATTTTACATCTACAATTCAAAGACAGAATTTTCAAGAAGGGTGAAAAAGATGAAGAGTAAATATAGATTTTTTGCAGTAATCGTCTGTTGTTTTTCTCTTTTAACGGTGATAGCACCTACTGTTACATCACAAACCCAACAAACAGCTCTTCTTACAATCCAACAAGCTGATACTAAACTAATCGAAACAGTTTCTCTATTGGAAAACGTTGCAAAATCTAGTATAAATATCCGAGATTTAGTGATTAACACAGACTACGCACGACAACTGATTGTTTTAGCTAAAGTAGAATACAATGATGCAAATTACACAACGGCTTATGATTTTGCCAAAAATGCTACAGAAGAACTTGATATTGTGGTTGATGAATTAGAATTAAGAATAGGAAAGAATCAACAGAATAACACCATTCTATTTTCACTCCTTGGGGTTTTTTCAGCACTTCTTTTGGGAGTGTTTATCTTCTTCTTCATTAGAAAGTTATACCCTTGGTATTTGGAGAAGCAAAATGAAGAATATGGTAAGTTAGAAATAAGGTATAAAGAAGAAACGGAAGGTGCTAATGATGAGTAAAAAACTGTCATCATCCCAAAGAAACAGGTTGTTAACAGTAGTTGTTTTTTCAGTTCTTATAACATCAGTAATAGCAATAGCTTCCAGCATTTTCTCCTCTACTCCCGATAATGGGTTTAGCGAACTATCGCTTCTAACCTACAATGAGTCATCGCAAATATTTGAAGCAGATAGATACCCTTATACTCTTGAATCAAGCGCCAATATTTCTATCTTCTTTATGGTAAAGAACTTTGAAAACATTGTTAAGTATTATCAAATTCAAATAAAAGCCACAAAAATATCTCAGAATGCCACCTATGAATATCCCTTAACTTCATCTAATTCCCATCAGCTTTACACTAACAATACTTACGAAAAGATTCTTTCTCCTGCTACAAAGAATGAGAAAAAAGAGAGCGGAACATTTTCAGGTGAGTTTATTTGGGGTCCAGTAAATGTTACTCTTTATTCTGATTCATCAATAGAAGTAGTGTTAGAAGGAGAAGGTTACATAAAAATCGTTTTTGAGTTATGGTATTTTAACTCGACAACTGACAGTTTTGAATACTCGGGAATCTTCACTTTCTTAGAACTAAAATATTATTATTAGAGGTTTAAAATTGGTGATAAGAATTCTAGTATTATCGGACATCCATAATCAAGAAATAACTCTCAAAAACATACTGCAATCTGTAGATAAAATCGGCAGTATTCCAGATTTCTGCTTGATAGCAGGAGATATAACTAATTTTGGAACTACAAAAGATTTGGAAAATATATTGAATATCGTTATTAAACAAATTCCTAACACGTTTTATGTGGTTGGCAATTGTGATCCTTTTGTTGATGGAGATATATTAGATACTTCAGCAATAAGTGTTGAAGCGCAACCTTTTGACATGGATTTCTTTTCTATTATTGGTTTTGGAACCCATAAACCAAGATTGAATCAAAAGAAACTAAAAAAACTAAAAAGAAATAACATACAAATCTGTTTGTTAACACATGCTCCTCCTTACAAAACTTCTGCGGATATGGTTTCACTAAATAGACATGTAGGATCTCACGAACTTAGAGAGTTTATAGAAAAAAATGAACACGTATTCTTATCAATATCAGGACACATACATGATTCTCCAACAATCTCTAAATTAAACAAATGTACAATTGTAAATCCAGGTCCTGTAACAATAGGTAACTTTGCAATAATTGAAATTCAAAAGGATCTAAGAGTTAAGGGGGAGATATTTAACATACACGAGCTGTAAAACATGCCAAAAAAAGAATATAAGCTGAAATATGTTCCATCAGTTTCAAAACTCAAGGAAATTGTTTCCAGAGCTCATAATATTGTAAAACAAGAACTCTATACTGAAACTAATAAGAAATTTCATTCGTTAGAACATACATTAAGAGTTGTTAGTACATGTTTGTTTCTCGCAAAAGAATTAGATGCTAATTTAGATGTTGTAGTACTTTCAGCTATGTTTCACGATATAGGAAGACCAAGAGAGAGTGAAAGTGGTAAATGTCACGCTGTAATAGGTGCGGAAAGAGCTGAACATTTTTTGAAACAAGAAGGATTAACGGGATTAATAGATGATGTGTGTGGGGCTATAAAGTCACATAGGTTCAGTAAGAATATTGACCCCGCAACACTGGAAGCCAAAATTCTGCAAGATGCTGATGCGCTTGATGCATTAGGAGCTATGGGGTTGTACAGAACATTAGGGTTCAGTTTTGAGAAAGGAAGAGGTTTGGAAGAATCAGTAGAACATTTTCATGATAAGCTATTCAAATTATCATCAAGAATGCACTTCCCTTTGACTAAGAAAATGGCAGAAGAAAAAGAAAGAATCCTTCATGAATTTGTTGAAGGAATAAACTTAGATAAGAGAAACGCAGATTTGGAGGAAATTTTGAATCGGTTCTAGAGAAGATGGGAGATAAGCAGAATTTTAAATATACCTTAAACCATATTTCTTAAGTGAGTAGGATTAGAGTAGGTGAACATATGACTCTCAATAAAGGCGACATTGTGAATTTGAATTATACAGGAAGAACAAAGGAAGATAATAAAGTAGTAGATACTACTATAGAGAGTATTGCAAAGAAAGAGAACATTTTTGATGAAAAAGTCATCTATCGACCTTTCACTCTGATTATTGGGAAGAATTGGCTACCTGTAGGTTTAGAGGATGCATTAATAGGAATGAAAGAAGGCCAGAAGAAAACAATAAATATTGATGCAAAAAATGGGTTTGGCTTAAGAGATCGTTCCAAAATTCGACTCATTCAAAGAAGAGAATTTCAGAGACATCAGATTAAACCAAAGGAAGATATGAAAGTAGAAATAGGGGGGCAAACTGGTAGAATTCTCAAAGTATCTAGTAGTAGAGTGAAAGTAGATTTCAATCATGACTTGGCAGGAATGGATTTGATTTATGATGTTGAGATTGTCAAAAAGATTATTGACATCAAAGAACAATTCATATGTTTACTTGAAAAACGTTTACCAGGAGTTGATTTTTCTTCTACTAAAATTAACATCAAGAATAAAATCTCCAATATCCAAAGAGGCTTTTACTCTTTTGCCATCAGATATAAAGAA
>CAZPXJ010000217.1:1361-4168 GCA_964590855.1 uncultured archaeon | reverse complement strand
CAGAAAAGAAGGATTAGTTATTCAATAAAACCGATACTCAATGATGAAGGGACTGTAGTTAATCTTTTCCCTGAAGGATTAGATATAACAGATCGATATGAAGCTGAGCAAAAATATATGAAAAGTGAAGAGAGATTTAGAGCGATTTTTGAGAATGCAAAAGAAGGTTTTATGTTAAGAGAACTTGATGGTACAATAATAGACTTAAATCAGAGTCTGATAGATTTAGGAATGTTTGACAAATCACACATAGGTAAGAACTTGACAGATCTCCAACCATTTGTCTCTCAAGAAACACTCATTGAGAAGATGGGTGATGTTGAAGTGAATCGAACGAGCTTCTTTGAAACTGAAGTGAAGAGGATGGATGATACAATTTTTCCTGCGGAAATTCATACAACTCAAATCCCATTAAAAGATAGAGAGATTGTTTTTGGTGTGATTAGAGATATTACTGAACGTAAGCAAATGGAAGATTTAAGACGAAGGTCATACAACCAAATAGAGCAGAATATTTTGAATTTTGCTGAATTGGTTGATAAAATCAGAAATCCACTAGCTGTAATTATAGGAATTGCAGATATAGAGAATACGTCCATGTCCGCAAAGATTATTGATAATGCAATGATGATTTCTGATATTACTGAACAAATTTCTAGAAGCTGGGATGAATCAGAACAATTCAGACAAATACTCCACGAGCACTTACTTACAAAATAGACTAATTAATATGTAATCTATATTGAAATATATTGTTTAGCTGCAAATAGAATGAGTTTTTGATGAATTTCCGCAAAAACTTTTTAAGAATGAATAAAGTAATTGCTTTTGGTTTGGTAATTAAATAGGGGTTTCAAAGTGACAAATGTAGTTAGTAGTGTTTTTTTAGAAAATCAACCACACAATAAACTCAGGAATATTTTTCAAGCTGTATTCATGATCCAAAAAGTTCTCATCGTTCATCATGAAACTAGCTTACCTGTTTTTGAAAGAGATTTAGGAAGTAGCGTATCACTTGAATCTTCTATGATAACTAGTATACTTCAAGCTATCTCTTCAATTGGTCAAGAAATGATAGGAATACCAACTGGTTTCAAAAAACTGCAATTTCACGGATTTGTGGTTACCGGTGCATACCATGATGGTTTTTCTATTTATGTTTTTTCAGAGACTGAATTAGTTAAGGAAATTGAACAAGGGATGCAAGATCTAGTTCTATGGTTTAGTACTACCTTTTGTTCTCTTAAAGATGATTGGGATGGTTCACTAGATATATACAAAATGAGTAGGGGAATAATTAGAAGCAAAATCTCTCAAAATCTTTTCTTGTGGCTACTTTATCCCTTAAAAACATCTAAAGATCAGACTTTGGATAAGAGCAAATTATCAGAAATCGGAAAATCAATTCTCAGTTGTATTGAGATACATATGAGATGCACAGCTGCACGTATATTTGATGAATACAGTGAATACGAAGAAGAAAAAATTCTGTTTGAGATTTTCAATTTGGTAATTGAAGGGTATGTAGAAACTTCCTCTGTTGATGATGACTCAGAACTAAAAAATCTTCCTCCTTTCTAATAATAGTACTGTTCAGAGTTAGGAAGAATAGGTTTCTTTTGAGGAAACATTTTCAATAAAAATCTTGAGATAAAATTTCCAATTTTACCAATTTATATCTACTAATTATTTAAAAATCCCATATTTAAGCCAATTCAAACAAAATCATTGGTCACTTTCCATATTTTAAATAGGCATGAATCTTATTATAATAATGAGAGAATGAGGTTAGTACCAGATGGAATATGAGAAAATACTTCAAGATGTTTTTATGATCAGAAAAATCCTTGTAGTTCAACATGAGCAATGCTTACCTCTATTTGAGATGGATATGAATAGTCAAGTAAATCTAAACCCTTCAATTATCTGTGACATTCTCGAGAACCAAGACCCTGTCCAAGTAGAAACATTGAGTAATATCAACGATGTTCGAATGATAAAGTACTATGGTTTTGTTGTTTATTGTGCAAGTTTTAGTTCTTATACAACTTATCTTTTTTGTGAAAGAGAATTACTGAGTGATGTTGGGACAAAGGTGATGGATTTAGTCAAATGGTTTGATCTAACTTTTGGTTTTGATAGTTCAGAAGTTGATTATTCACGAGAATTCTCAGACTATTATAAAATAAGTATCCTTGATCAAATTACTCATCTTTTCAATCTTTGGCTTCTCTATCCTCTCGAAATTGATCTGACTCAATTAGCAAAAATTGAAAGCGAGAGTTCTCTGCTAAGAGACATTCTAGCCCATTTTGCGGAAAATAAACAAACTTCTATTATGAGGTTGTTGAATGAGTTGGAACAATATACTCACAAAGAACTTCTAACATTGATTTTCCTACTTGTGGAAAAGAAGTTCATAATAACAACAACTTCTGACCAATTTACACAAACCTTCTTCGAATTTGATAAAAAGTAGCATTAGTTTACTGAAGCAGAATCTTTGTAAATCTGAATACGAACCTATATTTTAGTACTTTACATAAATATAAATAGAAAATATATAATAGTTTCAAAGGAGCTTAACTTAGATTTAGAGGTCACTATATGAGTAACTCAAGGGGTAAAAATATCAGAACAAAAACTGTAACAGTTCTGTTACTAGTTGTGTTATTTTACAGTATTTTTGCTTTACAATCGAATTATACTTTAGTTTTAGCTAGCAATTCCTTGAATAATCTAAATTCTTCTGATTCAGCTTCAGAAAAAAGACCCTCTAATCCATTTCTTCCAGTTTTACATTCTTA
>CAZPXJ010000217.1:0-1351 GCA_964590855.1 uncultured archaeon | reverse complement strand
ATGAACCTATTCTAAGCAAATCCAATTCTGGTTCAGATTTTACCGTTCACGACCACTTAAATGTAGATCAAAGTCTGAGCTTAAATTTGAGCTATAATGAAGGTGAGGGAAAATTCACTGATGATTATACAATAGATACAATTACAGGATATTCTCCAGAATTTCTTGAATATGGTATTACTGAGATAAGGGCAAAAAGAGATGATTATACAATTGAAGCATTATTTGATGATGATCAAATCATTATAGGTTCTGTCTTGGGAATAGCTCAAGGATTTGAGGTTTCTTGGACAAATGCAGAATTCTATGGAGCATATCTCAATCTAGATCATGATGAATATATAGCAACTCTAGGAACCAATGAATTAGATTTATTCCTAGTAACAGCAGATGAAATCACAGGAAAACCAAATATGAGCAACATAATTTCAGCAGATATTAATAATCCTTACAGTGAATCAAATCCTTTACCAGCTGTGAAAATAACCTCCTACTATGATTTTGTTGATACAACACTGGATCAAGGTAATTATTTCATCGTTGCGAATCTAACAGTACCTGATGCAGATTCAAAAAGACAATTTGTTTGGAATGGCCATCTAGAAAGTTCAGATTCAGGAGGGCCAACTTATTACATGGATGCAGCTTTGACCTGGTCTTCAGAAATCGCGATTGATCATACTCTGACAGTTGATATGGTTCCTTCAGATGGTTTGGGATCAGCCAAAGTTTTTACAAATTTAGATGAAATTAATCTAGAAGACAATGCTACTGTAGTTAATTCCTTTACTGATACTATTTCTGGTTTAGGTTTACATCAATTAACTTCTGATACATCAATTGAAATTGATCTAATCAATAAATATACATTCTATAATGAACATTTAATTCCGTCAACTTTTCAAGCTTTTAACTCAACTTATGATTCTTTCAGTATTAACTGGAACTTCACCTGGAATATAGATGCTGTAGATTATAGTCCTTACACAAATCTGAACAGATCTCAGCTTCTATTTGTACCAAGTGACTGGAGTGATTCACCATCAGCGCAGTATAATGCGTCTCCCATTCTAACAACTGCACATACTTCAGAAGGTTATGAACTCTATCTAGGAGATAATACAGATTCAAATAACTTAACTCTTCAAACAACTAGTCCAAATTATATTCAAACAGTTGCTCTGACAGATGGTAGTGATTCTAGTGACAAATTCACTTTAGGCTATTGGACAAATGATCTATCAACTGCCTATGGTCATCAAGGAGACACAATATATTCTTCAACAACAATAAAGAATTTAGAAGATACAGGTGAAGTTAATTTTACTCTATTTGATCCTACTGGGAGCAT
>CAZPXJ010000216.1:0-4328 GCA_964590855.1 uncultured archaeon | reverse complement strand
TTTATCAGAAATGCTTTGGGACATTTCTCTCAAGCTTATGATGAAGGACATTTAACAACGAATGAATGGAGTAAGTTTGGTAATGGAAATTTCTGGAGTAACTTGGATTCTAGATCTTTATATCCAATTGATAGTGACTACGATATCTTTGATATGTTTCCCTTTTACAACTCTGATGAAGATAATCTAAATGATTATGAAGAAATGAGAATATACTTTACGAATCGATTCCTAGAGGATACAGACTCTGATCTTATTCCTGATGATTTTGAGGTTTACAATGGTTTAGATCCCTTAGTGGACGATGCTGGTGATGATCCAGATTCAGATGACTTAACAAATCTATATGAATACTATTACAGCACATTACCGCTTGTTCCAGATACAGACTCAGACCTAATGCCTGATGGTTATGAAGTGGTTCATGCTTTGAATCCTCTGATTGATGATTCGAGTCTGGATTTGGATGCAGATGGTTTAACGAATTATCAGGAATATACTTTGGGTTACCTACCAAATAGAGTTGATTCAGACGCAGATGGTATGGATGATTATTGGGAACACAGCAATGGTCTTGATCCTCTTGTAAATGATGCTTGGGATGATCCAGATGACGATAAGTTGAACAATTTCTTAGAATATATCTATGCTTGTGACCCTCAGGATAGCGATTCTGACGGTGATGGGCATGATGATGGATGGGAGATACTTCAAGGTACGAACCCCAATGATTCCGAAGATTATCCTTCTACAACCTATAATCCATCAGATACTGGTCCCTTTACAACAGAAACTACATTCTACTGGGTTGGTGGTCTGTTTGCAATTCTTGCATTAGTAAGTTTTCCTCTCATCAGACAAAGAAGGAAGTTAAACAAATTACGTGAACTTATAGGAGATTATTTTCCACGTATTAAATTCTAATAACTAAAAACAATATGCGAAGGAAATATCTTTCCTTCTTTTAATTCTTTCAACCCTGAACTTTTATCTGCAATCTGGCCCACAACACATCCAGAAGAATAAGACACCAAAAAGCACATCCCAGAACCCTCTATCACTTCTTACTGGTCGATCATCATAATAATCATCTGACCTAGATTGTTGATATGTAGGTTGAGATTGTGTAGTTGGACCACTCTGAGCAGTAGCTTGATATCTGACTGGTAGTTGTTTACTCTTATATTGCATAATTACTTCTTCCAAATCAGTACCACAATGTTCGCAATATCTCCCTGAAGCTGTGTGTTTAGACCCACAATTTGGACAAAAGACGCTATCTTCAATCATACAAGAAATTATATTTCTTTCACATATTTAAATGTAAAGAAAAGGAAAGGGTGAAAGAGATTATTTTCTCTTTCTAAAAATTGGAATAATTGATATGAAGAATATCACAGAAGTGAAAACTAGCCAAATATTCAAAGGATTCATTGAAAATTCAGGTATGATAATATATGGATTATTAAGTGGATATAGATCTTCAGATCCTGTATCTCCATCAATAGCATAAGATCCTGTACCTACATGGTCTGACCACCAATTGCCTGTCTGTGTTATGCTGTTATACCAAGTATTGTTATTTCCAGAGGCATCATAAGCCTGTATATAGCCTTGGTTATTGTCTGTAAAATTGTTCCAATAAATCTGAGAATCAGAACAGGTATCTAAGTAAGCTGCTTCTTGGGAATTATTATAGAAATTATTCTGTATTACTAGAAGATTTACGGATTTATACGCAGCAAAACCATTACTGCATCTTTCAAAATGGTTCAACGATATTTGGTTATTATAACCTTCATCCATGTAAATTCCATCACTACAATCTGTAAAGGTTGATTCTGTAACAGAACTATCATTTGTTGAAAACATCTCAACTCCAACTCCTGTATTGGTGAGAGTACAATAAATAACATTGATATTAACTGAGAACCAAATAGATATAGCTATATCTACATTAGATATATCTTGGTTTTCTACTTCTAGAGAAACCCCATCAATTATGATTATCTGTCCCCAATCCCCAATTGGTAAGGATCCTACACCACTTTTAGAAAATAGTAAAGGTTTGTCATTTACTGTGGTTGAAGTAATTGTATTAGTAAGAAGATTAGCAACAGAATTATCCACAAATTCTACTCCATCACCGTACATTAGGTTACCAGCTAAGCTCGAATATGGGGAATATCGCAAGAATATTCCTGCATCACGACTTTGACAATAATTATTGAGTATATGGGTCACATAGCAGTAATTTATTTCCATCCCTCGATGATTGTCTATTAGAATATTATCTTCAATCCATGAACCATTGGTTTTAGTAAGATAAATTGCTACTGAATTGCAACCAAACACTGTATTATTCTGGATTCTAGATGTTCCACCTGTTACATTATCAAAATATATCCCATACATTGCTGTGATTGTACAGTTTCTTATCTCAAAATGCTCTGTAGTATCTTTAACTCTTAAAGCTACAACATCTGAAGTATCTATTTCTAAATCTCTAATAATCCATGGATCTGAGCTACTACCATCGCCAGAAACACTGTAACTTGCTAACTCTGCATCATTATGAATATATATACCATTAGTAATAACAGCTTTCATCTCTGGTTCTTCAAAAAAATTAATCTGAGGAGATATTTTACTGCTAACTGTTGATGAATTTGGTAAAAATGCTAACATCGACATAAGAAATAAAGCAAGAAGAATATTCTTTTTTGTGAGTTTTATATTATTCATATTTCAATATATTCTAGGATTACTCTTAAAAAAGTATCTTAATAATTTATATGTTCACACATTTTCATTTGAAAAGACTTACAAAGAGAGAGAAATAACATATGTTGTAGAAGATGTCACTCATAGACGATTTCGAAAGACAGTCCAAAGAGTTGTCCCACATTCATTTATGTCTAAATGAAATTAAAGAAAAAACAATTCTTGAACAGCCTTTATTTTTTCACCTTAAAAAGTATCCTTGGATTCAATTTAGTGATGTTTACAAGTTAATCTATCAAGGTAGTTGTGGTTGGGCTCATCTTTCTAAATTAGGTGATGAAACTCATGTTAAAGAGTATCTAGAAAAAGAGTTATCAGAAGCTGTCAGTCCAAAGGCAAATGATTATATCTATGAGATACTGGATACTGAAACAGGATTGTGTAGAGTTAATCTAAGATCCTGGAAAGATTTGAAGGGAGAGGACGTTGAGTTACTATGGAAGCTTATGAAAAGAGCTAAAAAGAAAACGCCTAGTACAACTATGCTCTTCATTAAGAGATGGCGAGAATTTACAAAATTGATAGATGATCAAGTAATTTTATACTCTTTAGAATTAGAAGAATCAGTTAGACGTTGGTTAACGCTAATTGGGAAAATTGCAGAAGAAATTGAACAGGCAGTTAATCTTCCTTTGATTTCACATTCTCCAATATATAGAAAAATGTACAACCCTAGTTATAGAATTGTATGTAGAAAAGATATTCTCAAAGAAATTTAGAAGATTAGAAAAGATAAGGAATAATTGCTTTTCTTTTCTCAGGATATTCTTCAAACGTTTCTTTATACCACTTATGGTGTGATTTAGCTCTTGGTAATAGATTAGCAATTGTCCAGAATATAAATAATAGACCTGCCCAATTCCAGACCATTAAACCCCATCCAATCCAAATTAATATTTCACCAAAATAATTTGGACTTGAGATGAGTTTGTACATTCCACCAAAAGGTATACTGTAACCTTTTTCTCCTCGTTTTCTTAAATCTCTTAAAACAATGTCAGCATGTCGATTGATAATATAACCTAAAATGAATATTATCGTTCCAACAATAAATCTTGGATCAACTAACCAAGTAGATAAATACTGAGGACCTAATCCAGTTTCTTCTGCGAAATAGAAAATCCATCTAGCTTGCAGATAGGTATTAGATGTCTGAAATAGCATTCCAAAGAACATGATGAGTACCGGCATCCTCTTGTTTGTTCGAAGAAAGAAGGGAAAAATCAAATCTCTCTGAACATAATGAAGTAACCAGAGAATTAATAGAACAATGGGTACAAGATCTTTTCTGTCACTCATTGCGAAGATGACAACAAAGATAATCACAGCTGGAGACTCCATAATGATCCAACCCCATTTAGAGCTGATCGAAGGACCCCATCCTTTGCGGATATGACGACCATAGGGAGCACTAATGAAGAATAATAAAATGAATATAGCGAGAGCTATTATTGCAGAGGCAATAAGTAAACCCCAATAGATGTTAATCTCTTCCATTACACTTGTTCTTACACGGGTTTACTTATTGCCTCTGCAATAATAGC
>CAZPXJ010000215.1:0-4344 GCA_964590855.1 uncultured archaeon | reverse complement strand
CATCATCTATAATTGTATTCTTAATTCAACATCTAATGGTATCAAATTAGAGAATATAGCAAGCAATACTGCAACTATACAGAACAACACTTTCTCAAATTTCAATCAAGGGATTGGACTAAATATTGAAAATTCCTCTTTTATCAGTATCATAAACAATAGCTTTTCTTATTCTAAAACTGCCATAATGTCTCGGACATATTCAGATCACTGTTTAATAGAAAACAATTCTTTTGAAAACATAAGAAGTGAATGTTTCTCGTTGCGAGATTCTAATGGAGATATAATCAATAAAAATCAATGTTCAAATTCTGGTGCCTTCATATATGCTTCTTTCTGTAATTCTTTAGAAGTAACAAGCAATTATTGTAATGATACAAAACTATTTACAGAAATTAGATACTCTCAGCAAATCAATATCTCAAACAATGTTTGATTAAGGATGGAAGAAACAGGGATATTCATAGGAGACTCTGATTCATGTGATGTTAAACTAAATACAATAATAGAGGGCATACTTGGCCTTAAAGTTGTGTCTTCTTCGAAAGTCAACATAAGTTTAAACATAATTAATAATTGTCTTAATGGGTTAAATCTACTAAAATCTAGAGAGTGTTATGTTCAACAGAATAACTTCACTAAATGTGGGTTATCTTTTGAAGAAGTTGATAAAGCTGATATTGTAACATGGATTATAGAAGAAAACTTTGTGAACAATAAAAGTCTAGGCTTTTTTAAACATAAAGGAACAAATTTCATAGTTGAAGGAGAATTTGGTCAAGTGATACTTGTAGCTTGTGTGCGAGTAACTGTACAAAATATTGAGATAAAAGATGTCAGTTTGGGGATTGGGTTTTTTTACTGTGATAATTCAGTAATAAGAAATTGTAATGTGTACAATACTCATCACAATTTTGTTTTATACGGTAGTAGCGCATGCAATATCACCTCTAGTAGAAGTTTCAATTCTGTATATGGTACACTTATCTATCGATCTTATGATTGTTCAATTTCGAGTACAGAATGTTATGAAAACGAATATGGAATAGATATAGGTTTATCTGAATACTGTGTAATAGAAGATTGTGATATATACAATAATTCCCATTATGGTATACAACTCCATTTCTCTGATTATTGTGAGATAGTTGATAGCCAATTATATAATAATACAATGAGTATATACTTAAATTTTGTAAGTACTATTTTGATAGACAATAATGAAATATTCAAAAATTCTCCTAATCCAGACTCTAGTTATAATTCAGCAGGAATCTATTCAACAACTGCAATTGAAGTAACAATAAAGAAAAACTCTCTGTTTGAAAATGAGAGAGGTGTGTTCCTATTATTTAGTCGCTATTTTTCTATCTCTGACAACTGCTTCAGAAGGAATGAGATTGGTATAATAGGGAATGAGATTATTGAAAGTGAAATAATGTATAACTGGTTTGAAGAGAACGATAACTATGCAATTACACTAGGTTCTATGTCTAGAGGAAACATTATTCATCACAATGCTTTCATAGATAATAACGATGGGAGTGTACAAGTGTCGGATGACGGTTCAAATAATACATGGTTTCAAATAGAAACGGGACAAGGAAATTATTGGAATGATTATCAAAAGACAGGAAACTATAGTATAGATGGATTGGCAAACTCCTATGATTTATATCCATTACAAAGAAATCCCCTAACAAAGATTTATTCTGGTTATTATGCATTTTTCTCTCTATTGATTTTAATCCCTTTTGTGATAATATTTTCAAAAAAAACAAAGAAAAAGTTAAATTAATAAGATAGCCTAACATGTTGATTACTTTTGTAGTAAATTTCTGACCGACATCTATTTATTCATTTGTTCATTTATTTTAGTATTCAGAAATACTCCGAACTACCCTTATGAATACAGATGAGATGAGAAAGATGGGAAACATGCCATTTCATAACAACGAATCTATACAGCTGTTTGTTCTCGAATCACTAGATGATATTGCTGATTTACATAAAGCTCTAGATCATCCTACAAGACTCGAAATACTTGCTAGATTACTGACAGAACAACTTGAATTTAGCGAACTACAAGAGGCAATAAAAGTAGCAAAAACATCTCTAGCTAATCATCTTACTACCCTTTTGGAATGTGGATTAATCGAGAAAAGAGAACGTGGGCTCTATCAGATTTCATTTGATGGACAAGATGTTCTCACGAATGCAGCTAGAACTTTCTTAGAAATGAAGATACGTGAGCAAGAAAAGCTTGAATCCCTAAGATTGCGCTATGAAGCGTTAATCAGTAAATATACAGTATTAGGTAGTGACAAAAAAATGGTTAAAGAAAATGATTTCAAAATAGTAACTTTACCAGAAATGAGAGTTGTATCCTTTCATGCTATGGGTGAATTTCTAGGCGATCCTGAACCTAAAGCAGGCGCAAAAATGTACAAGTGGGCAAACCCACTAGGGTTATATGATGAACCAGAGAAACACAGAGTATTCGGTTTCAATAATCCAGATCCAAAATATGACCGCGAAAAAGGACAATTCATTGTTAACAAAGAAAATCCATATGGTTATGAATTCTGGATGACCATTCCTGAAGATTTTGAAGTTGATGATGAAGTTACTGTCAAAACCATTCCTGAAGGTCTATTCGTAACTAAAAGTTGTATTGGAATTGATGATTTAGGAAGAGTGTGGCAGGAATTGGGTACATGGGTTAAGGAAAGCAAAGAATACAAGTTTGGAAAGCATCAATGTCTAGAAGAAAATACTAATCCAAAGATAAGCGATGGTAATAAAATTCCATTCATAATCTATTTCCCCATAACAAAATAGAAGGCTCTCCTTCTTTCTTTTTTTATGTGTTTTTCATTGCACATGTAATGCAGACTTTTCTTCCTCTGTTGAACTATTTTACACATATAGGTTAAATTGTCACGACATAAGATTATTGTCGGAAAATTAGAGAAAAAAGGTCTTAGAGTATGTAAGATATTTTTTTTACGACCAAAAGGCATATAATATATAATGATTACTATTATTAGATAGACAGCTTAAAGTGGTGTTTTAACTGGAAACAAAAAAATTTAAAATCTGCTTACTGGGCGAAGGGGCTGTTGGAAAAACCTCTCTGCGGAAGAACTTCTTAGGGGAGACTTTCGATCGAGATTACATGATGACTTTAGGTGCAGATTTTGCTACGAAGGTCGTTGAAGTTGACGATTATGAGGTTACATTGATTATCTGGGATCTTGCTGGTCAACCTAGATTTTCTGTTGTTCGTGAAGGATTCTATCAAGGAACAAAAGGGGCTTTACTAGTGTTTGATATTACTCGACCTGATACTTATGAACAACTTGCAGATTGGGTCAGAGAATTACTCAAGAATAACAAAAATAAGAAAGTACCAATTGTATTAATTGGAAACAAAAATGACCTCCGTGGTTCACTCCATACAACCATTCCTGAAGAATATGGGGCGAAATATGCAAAAGCACTTTCCAACTGGAGTGGATATGATATTCCCTATATCGAGACTTCTGCAAAGTATGGTGATAATGTTGAAAAAGCTTTCAAAATTCTCATTAGACAAATCATTAAATCTACTCAGACCGAGGTTATTCAACATTATCTAAAAGGAGAACTTTAACTCCAATTTTCTATTTTTTCCAAAATTCGTTTACTACAGTAGATAAGCTTATGCTATCGAATATTATTTGAACTTCTGACCAAGAATCTGGGAATAATATTGAATATGTTCTTGTTGAATATCTCTGTCCAATAAGGAGCACGACTCCTCGATCATTTTCTGTTCTGATAACCCTACCTGCAGCTTGGAGAACTTTGTTCATTCCTGGGTAAGTGTAAGCAAACAAAAATCCTCTACTGTTGAGATTGTCAAAATAGTCCTTTATCATATCTTGTTCTGGACTTATTTTAGGTAATCCCACACCAATAATAATCGCACCAGAAAGTTTCTCCCCTATTAAATCAATCCCCTCTCCAAAGATACCTCCCATTACTGCAAAACCGACTAGAGTTTTCTTACCATAGGAAGAGAATTTATCTAAAAATTCAGCCCTTTCTTCTTCAGTCATTCCTTGTTTTTGAACTAATATCTCAACTCCGTTTGGTTTCATACAAAAAACATCTATGATTGCTTGCATGTATTCGTAGGAAGGAGAGAAAACTAGATAGTTTCCAGTTTTTGCTTTGACAGTCTCTCCAATTAATTCTGCTATGTCTTCATAGGTTTTTTCTCTATCGTTATATCTTGTTGAAATTGCATCTGTTAACATCAAACAGAAATTGTCTTTTGGAAAAGGGGAAGGGAGTAGG
>CAZPXJ010000214.1:0-4345 GCA_964590855.1 uncultured archaeon | reverse complement strand
AGATTGTATGTGCTTTATCAGAAGTAAGCTTAAAATCAAGCGTACATCTCACACTTGTATGATCTATACAAGGCAACCAATAAGAAGCTCTCTGTGTTTCATGATCAGCTGCAACATAGATAGGTCTCTCAGGATACTCATTATCAGGATATGAAAAGTATAAACCTGAAATTGGTTCTTGTACAGTATATTCTATCATAACTTCCCTTTTCTCATCTTTCTCAAAGAAGTTATCCCACTTTATGGTAATCTTCTTACCATCGTAATCCCAAGAATCTACTCCAGTAATATTGCTAATATCAAAATCTATGGCATCCAATACTATTTTATTTCCACCTTTAACATTAGCTTTAACTATTGTTCCTACAGTTCCCGTGATAGTTTCTTCAAGGATATCAAAACTCAATTTTATATCCTGATGTATGGGCTCTAATTGAAGTGAGGGTTTATATTTACGATGTTTACCAGTTGAAAAATTATTTTTTTTCGAAAATAAAGCCTTGTTCTTATACATTTTTTTCAAATACAAATTTATAAAGAAAGTAATAAGATTTTTGCACTAGTTAGAGACTTTCATCTGTTTAATTAGTTAGATAGAATATGGAAAAAAGAAAGGATGAAAAGCTTTTACACTTTTCTTTTATTGAATAAAATTACGCTCGAGAGTCCAACTATTGACACTATTAGCAAGATCGTATTTGATATACCAAATTCACCAACCATAGGATCATTATCTATGATGAACAAATTATAATCAGAGAATACGCTTATTGTGTCGAAATCTATGTAATAAGCTACTCTCCAATAATAGTATCCACCAAAATCAAGCGGTGTAGTCAATGTATAGTTTGACACATGCATAATAAGACTCTCATTAACCAGCAAATTACGGAAGTTGCTAGAATCAGATACTTGGAGAAGATAACCCATCGCTCCTGCAACATCACTCCAATCTAAATTGGGAGTTTGGTCAAGAATATATTCACCTTGTGCCGGATAGAGTAAATCAATCCCCACATCTTCAGTGTAATAATTTATTTCAACTTCATAAACTCTTGGAGAGATGCCCTCACTTGTTGAAGCTAATTCAGCTTTCCATCTAAGGGATTGTCCAGTATAAGTAAAATAATGCATTACATCTACATCAACAGCTTCCCAATGTCCCCCTCCATCAGCTGAAAGATAATAGGAAATGGTGGCTTGAGGACCATCTAAATCATCACTGGAAAGCATCGCTCTGTCTATAATTTCTCCAGCTGGAGCATAATATACACCAGAGGAATAAGCTTCAGCATACATTTGATACCAACTACCAAAATATCCTGATCCATCGGCTATTTGGAGAGATAAAACACCATGAGTTGAAGCCATAACGTAAGCGTAATCTCCAGAGACAAAGACATCTTGACCAACATTTGGTGGCACATACACCCCAGCTGGAATAGGATCAGTGGGATCAGCAATTGAATAGATATCCAATTTGTAATCATCCATACCAGATTTACCTGTAACGAAAACATAGTTATCTTGTATGTCTATCCCGTGATAACGAGTGTTGTCTCCTACCCATGCAACTCTTGTCATATTAGTGGGGTCAGAGAAGTCTACAATCTGTAAACCACCAAGATCACAGGCAACATAGGCGCAGTTATTTTTCACTTCTACTTTCTTTGCATATCCATCTAAGTCAATATTGCTTATGAAAACAGGAGAAGCAAGTGTGGAAATATTGAAAACATCTAGTCCTCCATGATGAGCAGCTACAAAGAGAAGATCATCAGATCTCGCTAAACCATTGGCATCACTAGTGCAATTAATATATCCTGCAGCATCAAAAGGAGCAGAAGGATTGGATACATCTATGGCTCTTATACCACCAGACCCACAAGCAACATAGGCATGAGTGATTAACACTTCTACGTCTAAAGCCTGATAGAGATCAATTTCACCTAGTTTAGTAGGAGCAGCTTTATTTGTGACATCTAGGATGAGAAGACCATCTTGACCATTAGCTAGATAGGCTCTATTCATATAGAGATCGCAGCCATAAACCCAGTTGATTTCAGCTGAGTCATTGTAATAACCTTCTAAGGTCATTGCATCAGGACTAGATACATCTAGGATGTACAGTCCATCATAAGCACCACCGATATAGGCGTAATCCTCCCCATCAACGATGATGCTATTACCAGTAGTACTTACTTTAAGCAAATCCTGATAGATAGGATTCTTTCTAGGAAGTTCAATTTCACCAGAACCCCAGCGAGAAACATTAGTATTATAGCTGTCCATATAGCTGGTAGTAGTGAAATCCTCGGTAAAGGTACCTGAAGAAGCGGCTTGGACATCATGGGAGTTCAAATTGAAACCTAGCATAAGGAGCAAAGTAAGAAATGTTAAGATTAATCTCTTTTTCATGTATAAACCTCAATTAACCGTAACTCTTTAACTCCATCTCTCTTAAAAATCTATCTCAGAAGGAAAAAGACAAAAAAGAGATATGTAGAATAGTTTTGATTATAGTTGAATCTCTATTACAGCTGTTACAAACCTGTCTATTTTACTTATATCTCAACCATAAGTAGGTCTGTTTTCTTTTATACATTCTTTATTACTGGTAAGCTGGTGTTGTAGTTTTTGTTTGACCTATAAGAGATAATATCCCTCCAGATAGAACAAACAATCCACCCGGACCCCCAGTAACAAATCCAATGATGATCATCAGAACTGCTAGTAAAGTAATATCCTTTATCCATGGGCCTGTTTTAGCTATTTTCTGTAACCAATCCCAGACTAGAAATAGAACTAAAATCCCTGATAGAAACATGATCAATCCATTTAACCATCTTATTCCAGTACAGGAAAGAAATGACATCCCACCTACTACTTCCAATCCTCTTGCTGATTGAGCTTCTGAAATTATTGTTAGTAAACCTTAAATCACTAATATAAACCCTCCAATCAGAGTATTAACCTTCCCACATGTTATTCCACAATTTCTTAAGTTTTCCATGAAACTTCATTTCTATGCTAAGTATATAAATTTAATTCAAATTTGCACCAGAAGATAGAACGGAGACATTTGTACTCATGACTATTTATCTTATTTCTGTTTATAAAAACCTTAATTGAGCTTTTGAGATTTAACAATGATTCCTCGATGCGTACTAGGGAGGTTGATTTTTCCTTTTTCTTATGAGTATTAAAGGTATGACAAGTGATACTAAAATAACAAACATAAATTCATTTTCGACCTGTTTCGTTACTTCTTCAAGATTTACCTTTTGGAACTTTTAAGACATTTAAAGTGATTCCAATTCTCCCCAAAATTTAAATAAAGACAATTTTATCACATCTAGATGTACGACATTATTGAGGAATGCAAAATGTATGGTGTTGATGTCAAATTTAAGATAGCAAGACCATATGCTGAAGCTGGTGAGATACATCCACCATATGAAATAGAACTACACAATCCAAGTGATAAACCGAAGTCTGTGAGTTTAGCAATTTATCTTAAATCTCTACTTCAAATACCTTTTCCGTTTGGACCTATGATTGAGTTGCAACCACAAGAAACTAAGGTGATCCCAGGAGAACCTTTACTCTATCCTGAACAACTACCTCCTAAAGATAAATTTGTGCTAAGAGTAAAGAAAAAACGAGGAACTTTGTTTAAGATTTTAATTTCTCCTACCTATTTGCTTTATGTCATAATGTATATCTATGTTATCTTAGCAGGATGCTTAAGGGGTGGTTCTGCTCAAGCTAGAGCTGGATTGAATTTCATTGTTGCTTTGCTTACTGGCGGAAGGAAAAAGAAAATAGAGTTTTCTAGACAATAATATAAAACAAAAGAAAGGAATTCTCTCTTCCTTTTCACTTTTTTCTTTTTTTGCATGCTTTGATTACTTTATTTTTAGAGAGGTTGGTTTTTTTTTCTGTTATTGATAGATAGGGTGACTATCAAGAATTTATACTAGGAAATTTCTTTTTCTTCAACAGTTTGTTAACTACCTTCATTCTGTCTTTTATTGCTTTTTTTAGTTCAATATTACCTGATTCCTCACTAAAGTTCTCAATGAGTATTGCACTGACCCTTGTTTTGGAAACTTGTCAACTAGAGCCATAATCCTATTGTAATTTAATATAATTTTATCAGAAGCCTTTGCTAAAATGTATGATAGACCTGCATTCCTAAATGCTACTGCAACAGTCTGTTCCTTTTCTTTTCTTGAAATATCTCCTGTTAGTGTTTCTATTTCATCAATACATTCTTCCATTTCTTGCAATCTACCGTTCATTCCATAGTACTTTCCTGCAGCATAAAGTACTCCTGAATAGT
>CAZPXJ010000213.1:0-4354 GCA_964590855.1 uncultured archaeon | reverse complement strand
GAATGGATATCTGAAATAAGTGAAGTATTTACTGATTAGTCTATTAAAATCCCCCATCAATCTCTCCAAGATCTAATCGAACACCTTTACGGCTTCTAGGCGATTCTATATATTCCATGACAATATCAGCTATACTTCTTGAATAGCAGATTTCAAGTATCTTCTCAGCTAAATCTACAGCACAAAGCATACCACCAACTGTGATAACATTACCATCTACAACAATACGTTTATCTTCAACAGAGCAATATTTCTGTAATCTGACATAATGCTTATGATGTGTTGTAGCTTTTTTATTTTTTAACAATCCTGCAAGAGCTAGAGTAATTGATCCTAAACCAATAGAACATATGAGTTTTTCTTCTCCGAATTCTCTAATTTTATCAAGAAATTCTTGATTTTGAATATGTTTTTCTAAACCCTTGCCCCCTGGTATTATGAGAATATCGTAATCTGCAAATTCTAAGCCAACAATATGAGGTGTGATTTGCATATCTTTGGCACCTATAATTAACTTATCTTCAGCAATTAGATCTACTTCCAAAGGTTTCTCTATTGGTAGTAATCCTAGTTGTTGTAGAGTCTTAGTCTTCTTCAGAATATTATAGATAATATCTAAACCCAATTCTTCTACATCATCAAAAACATAGATAGCTATCTTTTTCATTTTATCATTATACTTATAATTCTCTGAACTTTAAAGTTTGTTCAAAATGCATAAGAATCTTCTCCATCTAGAACAGAAGAGAACAATGTTGAAATTTAACTGCTTAGTTAAAAATAAGTAGGATTTCTGTCACTTTGATCTCTATTCGAAGAAAGATCTAATCACTCCTTCTTTTTTTTGACTTTTTATAGTCTAATTTAAGATAATATTCAATGGATACTTTTCGAGAAGAAATCTATAAAATGGTTGACTTTCTTTTTCTATGTGGTGAGAGGTTATTGGAAACTGAGAGCTTCATATTGGAATTAACAAGAAGAAAGAATACAAGCTCAGGAGACAACTGGAGGAAACAGTTAGCAGCATTTTTGGATGAAAGTAAAATCTTCAGCTGTCAAATGGATATTTTTGATAAGCGAACACATGTAACCGTTGTTTTAAATCAGCTCAACCCATTAAAATTAAGAAATCTATACATGGAGTTAGCAGCTCATCTGGATTTAGAAGAAGATTATGAAATAACACAATCGACAGATTCGGTCTTTTACTCAATCTCTCGTTCTAATCCAAAATTAGTTCTAGGAGATAAAATCAGATAAAAAGGAAAATTTGCTTTTTAGAGTTCAGATATAGTCTTTCTTAATTTTTCTCCAAACTCTTCTACACCAGGTTTGATGTGCATATAGTTATAATTTGGAATAACTTCCAAAACGCTATTTTTTAACAGATTTTGAACATCTCTAGCTCCCTCTATTCTGTGATATTTATCATCAGCGATTGAGAAGATAAACACTGGACAATCAATTCTCACATAATCTTCCGCAGCATTCCAAAATCTCATCTTAGAGCATTGTTTCCAGCGCTTAACGTCAATATCTGAAATCCGCTCATAGTAGACTTTTCTTTGAAATCCTTCAGCTACTTTTCCAACTAGAAATCTCTTTGCTATACGCTTACCTATTTTTTCTAGAAACATAGTTGGTAACATAAATGCTAATCTGGTTTTAACCTTAGGATAACTCGATTCAATTGCAGGTCCAATAAAGATACAACCTCTGGGATTAAACCACTTTTGAGCAACACAATGAGCTACATAGTAGACACCGAAACTAGAAGCAATGAGAACGGTATTTTTTCCTTCTATCTTCAGATAATGTAGAACTTCTGCTATATCCAGAGATATTCTTGAAACAGTACACTTCTTGTTCTTCTTGAGGTTAATAGTAGGTTTTTCTCTAGAATCTATTACAATAAGATTGTAATTTTTGTAAAGCTGGTCCCAGAAATCTGTCCAAGAATATATTCCCAGTCCTACACCCTGGATGAAAACTATTGTAGGTTGTTTGGAATTTTTATGGCTCATTGAATAAAAAATATTTACTTCTTGATCATCTGACATGAGGACGTGCTCTTTAGTAGATTTTCTATAGAAAAGCAAATCTTGAGGATATTCTCCTTTTATCTTACTATTTTCTTGGACTATCTCTAGATTGTTGTTAAGATTATCCTTTGTCATTTTAGCACAGACATTAGCCTCTATTGTTATATAAATTATTTCGAAAATACACCAAAGAAAGAAAAGAAAAACCAACTTCCCAATAAAAATAAATAAAGAATTATAGTTTTTTTTCAAGAAATGTTTAAAATCATAAACAGATATAGTTAACCGATGAGAATCAAGCTGATGACAGACAGTACTGCTTGTTTAACTAAAGAATTTTGTGAACAAGAAGATATAGCTTTAATCGAGAGCTTGCTCTGCATTAATGGGGAATATAAGAGGGACCTTTCAGATCTCCAAAGACGAGACTTTTTGAAAATATCTGATAATTTTTTTTACAACATTTTTTCTACTCAAGCTGATACAGAACATGTAAGCAATGTTATAGAAGAAGTTATTTCACAAGGATATGATGAGATATTTTATATCGGTGTTTCAAAAACAATTACAAACCAGTTTGAAATAGTTGAATTTGTAAGTGATTTAGTGAAAGATAAAATTAGAGTAACTTTGTTTCAAAGCGAGTCTATGGGATCGAGTCAAGGAGGGATGGTATTATTGGCAAATAAGATGTTAAAGAATGGAAAATCGGTTAAACAAATAATCAAGATTTTAGAAAAGAAAAGAAATGAATTCAAGACTTACATTATTTCTACGTCATTTAGAACAATTTTCAAGACAGGTAAGATAAAAAGCACAAAATTGATTTCAGCTGTTGCTAAATTTATAGGAAGATTAAGAGTGAATAAACCAATAATTGAAGTAAGTGAGGAGAAGGGGTTAATTGCAGTTGGGAAAGCAAAAGGTAAACTGCAAGCTTTAAGAAAAGCAATCAATTTGATGTCGAAAGAGCTACCTTTAGAAAATGAATATGATTTGGTATTAGTTGAAACAGGAACCGAAAAGTATTTTCCAAAAATTAAGAAAACAATAGAACAGAAATTCAAAATAAAAACAGTTCATTACTGGGAAGCATCACCTGTAGTGATCTGGACTATTGGAAAAAATAGTATAAAGTTTTCCTTAATACCACATATTTAGGAATAATCATTTTTTACACTTAGTCTCCTACTCCTCTTCAATTACCTTTGTCCAATCTTCTTTCTTCCTATCAAGAGCTTCTCGATATTTATCTTGGGATTCTAATACTGATTTAACAATTTTTTCTCGTTTTTTCTCAGCTGCTACAAGAACTCTTCTTTCAGCAGTAAAGAAAGCTGTTACTAGGAATGCAATTGCTAGAAGAGCACTTACTATCATAAAGAGCATTTCTGACAAATAGTCAAGTGGTGTCACAAAAATATCAAAAGCACGGATAAAACAGAATACAAAAACAGGTAGTGTGAATAAAATGTAAAGAAAGAATTTCTCTTCAAGCTTTCTCAATAATAAGTACATTATTACTGAACTGCTTAGCACTAATAGTATAAAGAATATGGAGAAATAGAAAGTGTTACCGCCTATACCCACTGCGAAGATTATCTCACCAGTAGAATAAAATATCGTATAAGAAACAAGAAAAATGACACTTAGTTTTCCAACTAGAGTATTGAAAATCTTACCTTTAATGTCCATCTTGCTAGAATGGGAAAAGTTGAATAAATACTTTTAGTAAATGGTAGCTAGAACAATAGATTGATAGAGGAATAACCAACCTGAATATAATCAAGTAGAGAATGTAAAAAAATCAAAGTTTGCCTTCTCTAATCTTATCCAACAAAACCTCCAAATCTTTTCTAAATCCGTCTATTCTATTTTGTCTGACATGCTCTCCATTCTTGTTAAATGCTTCCAATATCTTTCTTTCTAATCCTTTCCAGTTTTTAATCTTAATATCTGGAAAACTGACGTGTTCTGTTATTGCTTCGCGAAGCTGCTGCTTTATTTCATAGAAAACATCATGCATTATTCCATAATCATCAAAGGTGTTTGATTCTACAAATTCTTCAATTAGATAGTAAAGATTGGTGTCATCATCTTTCAAAGTATAATCTATCTCATATCTTTGACTTAAATATATATCACTGTTGTAAAGATTTTTTATTTCTGAAAATAAGGTCCTAGCATCTTTTCCCGCTGTACCTTTTGTGTTTGTTTTCGTATATATTTTCGTTACGTTGCTGTTAATAATCTTTTCAATATTCGAAAATAGTTTTGGTTCATTTGTACTAATCCAATCATCTTTAAAT
>CAZPXJ010000212.1:0-4434 GCA_964590855.1 uncultured archaeon | reverse complement strand
AATCATGGGGTTAGGATAACCATACTTCGCGTTTATCTCATGTGCTTGATTGTAGAAGTCTACTGTATTCTCCATTTCTTCATTCAATAAGTAGATATCTCCCATTTTCTCAAGTATCTCAAGTTGAACAGGAGTAAACACACTTGAGTTCTGAAGAAGATCTTTGTAAATCTCTAATGCAGCAGACAAATCCCCTTTCATTTTAGCTATTACTGCAGAGTTCAATAATAGGACAGAGTTGAGTCTTTCAGAGGAGATTTGGTGTGCTAAGATCAAACCTTTTTCTAAATACTTGTTGGCACTTTTGATATCATATTCTTTCAATGATAGAGAAACTAGTAAATCGTACAGAATACTTTGCATTCCTTTATTCTCATAGGTTTCAGCTCTCTGGATAGCACTATCTAACCAGATATCTTTGAGTGTATCATCAGCGATTGTATAGGCAAAATTCACTAAATCGGTCATCAGAGCATCTAGGATAAAAGAATATTTGGTGATATCATCTCCAGGACTAGAAAGATATCTTAATAGCTCATTTAAAGCTTTGAAACCAAAGTCTGGGCGTTTCTGTGTAACAGCTGAGAATTCTTGTAAAGCCAATATGAGATAATCCCTGGATGGAGAAAATTGTTCTTGTTCTATTATTTCTTTAATATTCCCATAGATTTCTTTGAATTCTTCAAAAAGAAACATATCTCTTACAGAAAGAAGGTAACATATATGAATGGAAAGATTTTCTCCTTGCAGACTATCCTTGAATTTGATAAAATGCTCAATTATAGTTTCATATTCTTTACACCAATAACATAGTAAGAAGTTACCTAGAAGTAACACCTTCTCATTCTCTTCAAGCTTAGATGTTTTCTTTGAGGAGAAATATTCCGAGATAGTTTTTCTTATTTTTGATTCATCTGTCTCTTGACCAACTATAGTTGAAAACAGAGCAGTAACAGAATCTTCAATCCCTTGCTGGTAAAGCTCAAGTTCTTTTTGCACAAAGACAGGTAAATTGGTAGTCATTTTTCTCCTCTTTTTAATTAAAGAATATAGAATTACTCTTTTAAAAATCTACTTTAATCGCATCACTGTATACTAAGGTTGTTCCAAATAAGGATTTGACCTCTTCATCTATTGATTTACTTATCCCTTCATCTAGTTCGCCATAAAACTGTTTTGGAATGTCAAGAGTTGCTAACTTATCTGTTAATTGGTGGACCTTTCTCCTTAGAGAGAAGGAATCCAGAGCACTTACAGCAACAGAGGAGAATCCTTTGGGATGAGCTTCTATGATGATTTTATGATTACCATAAGTAATGACTAGCATCTGACTCTTCTGATCTTCAAAAAGCTCAGAGAGCATATCTCTTACAGCTACAATGAAACCTCCGAAAAGTAATTGATCTTTGACAGCTTTTTTCAAAATCACATATGATCTCAACGGGATCCCTGAACGATGTAGAATTATTAAAGCAAGTGGTAAAACTTCCAATTCAACATAAGATTTCTGCATGTGTCTGATACCGATTTCTTCTAAACTTGAGATTTCTTTTCTGAAAGGTTCAATAAGCCAATCTATTCCTTCAGTTTGTTTTGTAGGAAAGACTTTATTCAATTGGCTTATACGATTATTGATGAGGAATCGTAATTGCTTATTATCACCGATGATTGGAATCTCACTAGCTTGTTGTAAGCTGTTGAAAGCTTTAGAATATTCTGCTCTTATAGCATAAATCTTTCCTTGAAGTAAGTACATAACTGCATGTTCCTTGTATAACCTATTTTCTGCAAAGTAAGGAAGGATTTGATCTACAGTACTCAAAGTGATATCTAAAATTTTAGAATCCTTTTCTAAATCATACTTCCCTAAATATAGTAGAATAAGATTCATAAGAATCTTAGCTGAGAGTTCTCCCCTTCCCTGTTCATCAGCGATACTAAGAGCTTCTTTGAAGTCTTTTTCAGCTTGACCGTAATTTAGTTTTCTAACATTGTACATTCCATTCAATGAAATCAGATAGGATGTGATTATTGGAGAAGGGTTACTTTGAATCTCATCTTCGATAGATTTCACAATAATCTCAAATTTGTTGAGCTTCCCTGTTTGAAGATATAATTCTGCTAGAGTGCAGTATTGATAGGTTTCCTTGAGATTGAGTTCTTCTAGAATTTGTATAGCTTCTTCGTACAACCGTATTGCTTCTTCATAGTCTCCTCGGTTTAAAGCTATCTCACCAAGATATTTTGTA
Organism: uncultured archaeon; assembly: GCA_964590855.1. GTDB lineage: Archaea > Asgardarchaeota > Heimdallarchaeia > Heimdallarchaeales > Heimdallarchaeaceae > UBA460. The sequence goes on along the minus strand of CAZPXJ010000212.1, from coordinate 2,185 downwards.
GTTAAGGCAATATATCTGCTAGTTTTTAGATTTCTGAAGATTTTTAATATATCTGTGAATATCGCTGTTGCTTCATCATACTGACCTAAAATCGCATTAATGGTCCCTAAATTTCCTTCAACAGATGCTAGTAGCGCTTTGTTCCCTGTTGTGATTAATAGTTCCAATGCTTTATGTGTATAATTGTGAGAATCTTCTATATTCCCACTATCTCTCTGAACTAGAGCAAGAAGGTAATAAAATCGAGCGATTTGATACCTATTCTCAAGTTCTGAAGCAATATGGAGAGCAACATTGAGTTTGTTTTCAAGTTTGATTTTTTCTTCTACGTATCTGCTTAAATGAAAATGATCTCTATGTCCATCAAGAAGAATTTCATTCACAATAGATTTTATCTCAGGTTGAAGTTTATGGGAAGTTAAGGATTCTTCAAAGAGATTATTGAGATAGGTGCGGCATTGTTCATAATTACCCAGATTAAGATAACCATAGGCTATTGACCTATACAGATGAAGACGATAGATAAGATCCAAATCCTTATTTTCTCGTAGCTTCGAAGCAACTTTTATCGCTTCATCATTCAACCCCTTCTCAAGATCCACTCTAATTTTCCATAATTCAATACCGAGAGAAGAGTATTTGGAATATGTTTCTTCTATTTCACTGTAGTCGGAAATCAAAAAGAGAACATTGCCAAGTACATAGAGTAGGTAATCTGAAGGTTTATCAGTTTTCTCAACAAGTTCTTGCACAAGAACCGCAATTTTCTCTAGAGAATCATCTTTTTTGTAATTTTCATTTTCTCTCATCAGAAATTCTCTTTCAGAATCTGATAACAACGGTAAATAAATTGAGAATTCCCTTGGGAACCCTATATCATTCCCTTCAACCTTCATTATATTCAAGAAATATAATGTAAATAAAGATTAAAAGTATTATCTTTGAAAGAAAAGTTTAGTCTAAGGTCTAATACCCTTTATACCAAAAAGGTTCTGAACAACTGAATCTAATTCATAGGTCTCAGTTTCACTAATATCTCCGCGATACTTATCTCCTGACAGTCCTTTAAATGAGAGATTTTCCACGAGTCTATGCATTTTTCTTCGAAGCATAAAACTGTCTCTAAGAGCAATTACAACGACAGAAAATATGTTACTATAGAATTCGATTAGTAATTTGTATTGCCCATGATCAATACTGAGTACACCCTGTTTTTGTTCTACGAACAACTCATTCATGAGATGTCTTATAGCAGAAACAAACCCTCCGAATAAGAGATCGTCGCTAACAGTAACATCCTCACTTAGATAGGTTCTAATAGGTATTCCTGAACTATGAAGAATTAATACTGCTATAGGTTTTTCTTCTTTTGGTGCTGCCAATTTCTTGGACTCCTTCCTTAAAATTGTAGAAATAGGTTTGATATCATCAATAAAATCTACAACGCTATCATCTTGAATTCTGTCAACTTGGTGGTCAATTGCTTCTTTAACTTGTTCAATACGAGTCTTATAATCGTTAATCAATTTAGGAGTGTAATTTCTTGCATATTCTTCACCCTTTTTGAGTAAGAATAGAGCAGTTTCAAAATCTAGAAGACCGATTTTGATCTTTGATCTGATATAGAATATAATTGATAACGATTCGTATTTTGCTTTCTCTTCAAGGTAGGTAATTATGTCGTCCAGACATTTGTCAGCTTCAGTTAATTCTTCTAAATTCATAGTGATTGTATATTTCTTCAAAAAGACTATAGTTAAGAGTACAAGAGTTTTAGAACTCAGAATCTCATTGCCTAGTTCATCTGCCATAATCATAGATTTTTGGAGAAATTCCTGAGCATTACCGTAGTTATTTTGTTTATATTCAAAGAATCCCAATAAAAACATATGAAGTGACTTTTGTGAGGAAGTTAGAAGCTTTTTACTTTCATCTTCTATTTGCTTTAACAGCTTCTCGCTATGTTCAAGTTCATCAAGATAGAGTAGAATTTCAACATATTTCATTTGCATTGTTAAGTCTTTGAAATTTCTTTCTTCTAGAATTTTTAGAACTTTTTCCATCTCTTTTTTTGCTTTTTCAAATTCTTCTTTAGCAAAATACACTTCAGCAAAGTTGGAATGACAAACATAGAGAGAACGATAGTCATTCCTCCAACTTCTTACTTCTACGTAGCTTTTATCAT
>CAZPXJ010000211.1:0-4495 GCA_964590855.1 uncultured archaeon | reverse complement strand
TGTTATGAGATTATTACTTTCTGCTGAGATTTGACTGATATTCCAATTCTGACAATGTGCACAATGAAGATTACAACCTGCTGTACCAAAACTCATTGTTTTAGTTCCTGGTTTATAGTGGTAAATAGGTTTCTTCTCGATGGGATCAGCATGAACAGATGTAAAGCGATTATAACCTAAAGCATAAAGCTTACCATCGATATTTTTTCTAGTTTTACAATTTCCTAGCTTATCAGCTTCGATAATACATACTCTTGGACATAAAATACACTGAACAGTTTTTCCCTCTCTAATTTCGTAATATTCTGCTTCATACAATTTCAAGTTGATCACTTAGAGAATCATGTATTGATAAACAAGATAAACAAGCTGGATTAGGTTTGTTTAACTATAAGTCTGTTGATGAGAGGTAATCTGAAATATCATTTAAATTTTTGGTAAATGCTTAGTTTTAAAAGGATAAATCACTATGTACAATTAGAATTCTTTCATTTTGAATTACATTTAATTTTAAGAGGAATTATTATGACTAAAAATAAAACTAAAGAAATTATGACAAGAAAGTTTTGGATAAATCCACATGTTCATTGTGGATGTGATTGTGGAACTAAATCAGACGAACATCAAGAAGGATGTTCTGATGTAGAAAGTGAATATAAACTCATTTATGAGCTACCAGGTGTAAAAAAGGATAATATATCTATCAAGGTAGTTAAGAATGGGCTTCGGTTGAATGCTAAAAGAAATGAAATGCTTGAATTTGTCAACGAATATACTTTCTTAATGGAAGCAGATCCAAAAGGAACAGTTGCTCATTATAATGAAGGACTACTAGTAGTTCATGTTCCAATTGTTGGAGAAGATCCATTCAAACAAACTGAATCAATTAAGATAGATTAATCGATTTCCTCTACTTTTTTTATTTGTTTTTTATATTTATGTTACTCATTTTTGATTAACTTCAACCAAAAGATACAAAAAGCAGAAATACGGCTTTAAAGTGGTATAATCACAAATGACTGATAAACCATCTTCTAAAGATAGTACTTTGAAAGATTTGAATATAATCAAGTTGAAAAAAGGAGAGACTGTTAATATAAGCAAAGCTTTAGGCTCAAACAAGAGATTATCTATTTTACAGCATCTTTCTGAAGGTGAACTCAATCTTTCAGAAATAGCTGAAAAAATCGACAGTACTCCTCAAGCAGTTTATCACCATCTTCAAATCTTAGAGAAATCTAAGCTAATTTACGTTGTTAGGGAAGAGAGTATCAAAAATATGGCAAAGACAATAAAATATTACAGATCTAGTTATCAACCTGATAGTATAAATCTATTACTGTGGGCACCGTTAGATGAAATAGAACCTACAGAACTGAAATCTAGAGTACCTCTACCAGAACGTCCTATTCAAAGAATTGTTCGAAAGATGGCTGATAAAGTTTTCAAAGACGTTAATGAGTTCAAGATTGAACTTCTTACTTCTGTTATCAAAGACCTGATTGACTATGCTCATGAATCCATGAATTCTCTTAAAGATGAATATGGTTTAGAAGTTGACGAAAAACTTTGGAATCTCATGGTTTTATTCTCTAATCTTTCTGTTCTCAATTCTGTTAAAAAAATGTCTGAAAATGAGAAATCACGAGAAAATGCTAATGATCTTCTATCTCTCCTATACGAAGAGCTTAACGAGATATAGGTTTATTCCTTTTTATTTCTGCTGTCAACCTGCATTAAAGAGAAATCTAGTGTTTTCTGGCTTGAAGTTTGAAGATCTCTAAGTTCAACTTTTACACCTATTCTTTTAACATCTCTCAATGCTTCCTCAAGATAGTGGTTTTTATCTATTTTAGCTGGATCAGCTAATGAAGGATGTTTGGCTCGTTTGTATAATGATGAAGTTCCCTCCATAATCACAAATGGAAACCTTCCATATTCTTTCCATATTTTATTGATGTTCATATCCATTCTCAAAGCAAAATCTTCTAAAGCTCCAATTGCTGGAGTCTTCGATTTATAATCTCTTGGGTTTCGTCGGATTGGCCCCAAGATGGTAGTCATATCGATTAAATCTTGACCTTCTGTTTGTTTGAATTCTAACCCCATTTCAATAACTCTTTTTCTAGCCTTGTCAATATTTCCATCTTCCAGAACCAACTGTAAAGCTTCCATTTGTACCTTTTTGGCAAATGGAGACGTGTCGCTCCTAATTGCTTCAAAACCAACAATTGTAAGTTCTCCGGTAACAGTACTTAAGTAACTATACCTTTTCTTAGTTTCAGGCGCAAATATGATTCTAGTTGCTAAATCAACAAATTCCAGCTCCATCTCTTTGGGTAATTTTGCTTCAAAAAATTCCAACAACTGAACTGCTTCAGGTATATCTGATAGGGAAAATACTCCTCCGTTTTTAACTTTCTCTGCTACTTCAAAGACATTTCTTGTATTTGATAACTTAATAAAAATACTATCTGTATCGCCGTAAATGGCTTGACAATTATTATCTGAAAACTCATGTGTCCATTTGTCTACCTTCTTGATGTAATCTTTAGCAATACTCGTTATTGCATTTGAAATCTCTGTATCGTAAAAGCGACTTCCAATATAGTTGTGACTGCCATAAAGAGAATTTGCAGTAATCTTTAGAGCACTTGACTTTGTTTTGAGTTTATGAAGTTTAACCTCGAGTTCTTTTTTCTTCTTAGAGTCATTAAAAGTTCGTAAATAAGTTTCTATATCATAAATATGTTTTTTGATTTTCCTTCTTTCTTCTAACAACCCTCTCATCATTATTCTTAAACCGGAATCAGGTTCATTTTGGAACTTCTCTTCAGGAAGGGCTACAGAACCGTTGTAACCTTCTCCTCCAACATTGTATGCAACCATGATGGAAGGAAACATAGAACGAAAATCTGCGATAAGAACAGCTTCATGAAGGGTTCCCTTAGGGACAAGTACAAAACCGCCTATAGCCATTGATCGTGTACTTTTACGATAAGCAAGTTCTTCACGGGTAGGTTCAGCTGGAATCAGCGTATTCTTATGATATAGAACCCTGAAAAGCTGGAATTCACCAATATGTCGTGGAGTAGAATAAATTCCTTCTGAAGGGCGTATCCCTGAAAGTTTGATCACAGATAACCATTCTTGCATTCCCATTTCGAAGAAAAGGTCATGAACTATTTTAGCGTCAAGAGTACATTGTTCTTTCAATTTTTTACTAGGTTTAGCGTTTTTTATTATGATAGAATCGTACCAAAGCTCATTTACTTTGGTATAACCTCCTCCTCTCTCTATATTCAGTCGTTCTCGTGCAAAATCAGATAGACTCTTCTTTCCTGTCTTTGTTCTTAACCATCTTGTACTCTTAACCAAATCATAAACAATGTAACCAGGGATTCTATACCCTAAGTAACCGATTGGTTCTTTAATTCGAACATCTTGATATAGTCCTAATGATTCACGATTTAAACTAAGCTTTTCCATTCTTGCAATTAAGTAAGGTAAGGTAACTTGATCACCATTGAATGTAACTATAACTTCAGGTGATATTGCTTGTATCTTTTCTATCAAATCGTAAAGAAGCTTACGTTCACCTCCATCGTTATCTTTCTCGAGAATGAAATTTTTGCTTTTAACTTGTTCTCTCTCACTCCCCCAAGCAATACTTGCACAAATTATCCTATTTTCTTTCTCCTCAAATATACTTGAAAAATTCTTGATTATTTTACCTTCTTTAGAGTAAGAGTTAATTACAATATTTAATGCAAGAATATTGAGTGGAAATTCTATTTCATCATCTATTGGTTTTACATTTTCTAAGCTTGTTTCAATAACTCTGATACCCTTTTTATCTGTTTTTTCTCGATAATTCGATACTTCGATCCAATTCAAACCTTTGATATCATTATCGATTAAAAATCTGGATACATAAGAAATGTCATTTTCATAACTTTTGATTCCAATTTCTTTCAGTTTTTTGCCGTATTTAAGAATCCTCCAAGGATTTCTTCCAAGTATTTTATGTAGATAAATTGGTTTGTTTTGATAGTATTTGTTTTTAGTAATGGAATAATGATCTTTAATCCAATCCCCAAACTCTTTCTCGGTATATAACAAACTTTGTATTGCTTCTGTCGTTTTAGGGACATCATCAATGTAGAAATAAGGATAAAAACCGCAGATATGGACAATTATAGGTTGGTTATCCTTGGTTTTACCACGGATTCTTACAACAGGTTCTTCATTCTGTTTTTCATTCTCTTGAATAAGGAAGTCAATGTCTATAATGACACATCTTAGTGGAGAAAGTTGTTCAGACATATCAAATCACCCATGTAATGAGCCGTATGTATTCAAATATCTCTCCCATATTATTTAAACCCTTTTAAAATAAAGGGTTGTTTTATGTTTTATAAGAACTTTAAAAACTATATTCATAACACAAACCTTTATACTTTTTGTATATTTGGTTTATGTTTTCAAACACAAA
>CAZPXJ010000210.1:0-4504 GCA_964590855.1 uncultured archaeon | reverse complement strand
TAGACTGCTCTCTTCTCATACGTGATAATATTTCAAAGAATAGAGTAAGACCAGTTTCTCTAGCTAAACTTTGTTCATCATCTTTATCAACATAAATGGCTGAAACGTAGTCGCCTTTTTTTAGAATGTGAATAACATACTTATCGATATTTATGAAAGGTAACGAATCGATCATTTTCAATGAATGTTTACGAAATACCTGTCTAACTTCCTCAAAATGCTCTTCATGTTCTTTATCAATAAGGTTTACATGTTTGATTAAGTCCATTCGATCATCATAGATTTCTACAGCATATACATTTACTGTAGGTTTAGCTTCCATTCTTCTCTTAATTGATTTAGTAAGCCATTCCCAGCATTCATCGATATTTTGACCATTTAAACTTGAAGTTTCAAATATTCTAAAACTTTTCAGTGGTGATTCACTGAATTTAGTTAAATCTAACCCCTCAACTATTCCATCTAGAGTCATAATCTCTTCTAAATCTGACTTATTTGCGAAAAATGCGAAATTCGCATCCTTTGGAAGCCATTTTTCAACTTTCCATAACCATTCTTTCGCTGTCTCAATACGATCTTTATCAGTTCTGTCAAATACGAAGACACAACCTTGACAAGATGTTACAAAATTCTCCCAGAATGAGGTTCTGAAACTTTGATGACCACCTAGATCTACAACATCAAATCTATAATCATTTTTCCTTATTATAGAAAGATCATAACCTACTGTTGGTTTAATGTTAGGTTGAAATTCTCCTGTTTTTAGTCTTGATATGAATGTGGATTTACCTGCATTATCTAGTCCAGTTATTGCGATTAACGGGTGAATTTTATTTTTAATACTCATTTTAATCCCTACTTAATATCAGTTTTTTATTTATAATTGGATTTAGAAAACCATATAGAAAGAAATGGAAAAAGATAGTAAAACTTTCCATCATTTATTATTCTCTCCTACCTCTGTTTTACTAAATGCTACTATAGCTTTCTTTCGGTTAATAACGTCATTATAGAATTCTTGATACTTCTTAATGAAGATCTTTGTCGATTTATTATAAGCTGAAATGGCAAGACTACAATTTTCTTTTTTATTTTCAACTTCTGCAAGAATTCTATATACATCACCTAAAATTGATGTAGTAATTGCATATTCAAAAGGAAACTGAGCTTCATTTCTCACCGTTAATGAATCATTCAGAACTAAAATTGCTTGGCTGCAATTATGTTTTAATTCTTGGGCTTTTGCTAGAATTTTATAAGAAACACCAAGGTTACTGTAAATCATTGCTCTTTCTGTTAGCATTTTATCTAAAGACCCAGTTCTGAGAGATGAATTATAAGAATCAACTGCGAAAGTAGAATACGAAGCTTTTTCAGCAATACTAGCTAAAGTTTGATAAGCAACGCCTAAATTGACTAGAGTCAATGCATTTTCAAAGGGATAATTGATCAAGTCTCTTCCCTTTATCGCTTCTTGATAAGATAATATTGCTAATTTACTGTTTATTTCTACGTCCTCTAGTTCAGCTAAGGTTTGATATGCTAATCCCAGGTTGAAATTCACATGACTATATTCAAATCTAAATAGTTCAGCAGAAAATACTTTCAGTGATTCTTTGTATGCTTCTATAGCTAATTTGCAGTTTTCTAACTTTTGTTCAATTTCGGATAAACTTGAATAGAAATTACCAAGATCATTTTGAGCTTTTGCAAATTTCAAAGGATTTTTAGTTACAGTGTACTTCTTCAGCGCAGTTTTGTATGCTTTTATTGCAAATTTGATGAATTGCTTCCTCCATTTTGCTAATCCATCTTCTTCCACAAATGAATTAATATTCCAGAACTGAGAAGCATAGATTCCATCTATGTTCCCTAAGAAATAAGCAGTATTTCCTATTTTCAAAAGCTCTTCAGGTACATTCTTAAAAATACTAATCAGTTTCTCAAAATTTGAAACTATATCTGGTGTTTCGTATGCTCCAAAACCTATAGACTCTCTAAGATAAGATTCTTCATTAGGCAATTCATAATTTTCCATTAAAAGTAATTTATCATTATTTAGAGATCCTAACCATTCCTTCCAAAGATATTTACCTCCAATTAGAGATTCTCTTTTATATGCTGCTTTGATTGGCCATTCTCTTGGAACTTTCTCTTGTTCTTGATCCTTACTAACTTGTTTCATTTCACTTAACAAATACTCTTCAGCTGTATAATTGTCGAATTTTTGTTCAATAACATTATCACCAACTTGTTGAATCAGAATTCCTCGATTCTTCATTGCATGTGCTGCAACAAGCTGATAGTGACCTCCTTGAACAACAAAATCAAGAATCTGTTGAATTCTATCATCAGCATCATGGAAAATACTTCTTACATCCCTTACTGAGCAATTTCTCGCATAGGCAATATCTACAAAAGTTAGATCGATTTCTTCCTTCAAATTCCATACATACCATTGATCTTCTGATAATAGATGTGGATAAGGATTGTCGATTCTAATATATCCGAATTTTAAGAGAAAACGATAAGCTTGTCCAAATTGTACTAGATCTCCTCCTGCAATTAAATTATCAACTGAGACTGGGTTTTTTTCATCAATGAACTCTATTCTATTGAATTTGGTTCTAGTGTTTATCGTGAATTTGAGCAAAGGTTTCTTCTCTTCTTTAAGTAAATAATTTAGAAGATTATTGTATTCAGTTTTATCAGCAGAATATTCCTTTAGATGTTGAATGTCCTTAACTTCAAAAATTTCTACATCACCTGGAATAGGTAGTAAATCTCGTTTTATTTGGTCTCCAGCTTTCTTAATAGTTTCCCCAAGAGAAAGATTAGCAGTACTAAGATCTTCAGGAACAGAATGTAATTGAACTCGATTATCTTTTGAAGCAGATCTTAATTGTTTAGATGATAATTTGGGTCTTCTCACTTCCTCCACAACAGGTTTAAGTGCAGATCTCTCTTCTATGAGTCTTGTTTTTGTATCCTGTTTTGTCAATGCATGTCGTTTCTCTGAATCTGAAATCTTCTTTAATCCAGCTTTTACATTCTTAATCTCTAGTTGTAAATCTTGCTTTTCCAATGCATGTTTTTTCTCTTCTGCTTCTAGTGCAACTAAACTTTCTTTAGCGTTTTTAATTTCAGTTTGAAGATTTTGCTTTGTCAATGCATGTCTTACTTCTTCTTCAGCAACAGGTTTCAAACTAGACATAACATCCTTGATAGCAATTTCAAGATCTTGCTTAGATAAAGTGTGTTTTTTCTCTGAATCTGAAATAGGTTTCAGACTTACTATAGCATTTTGGACTGCTGTTTCTAAATCTTTTTTCAAAACCTTCTTTGCTCCACCATTTTCTGGTACTTTTTTCAGATTAGCTTTTGCATCAGTTATAACTTGCTGTAGGTCTGCTTTTGAAAGAGAATAGTTTTTTTTATCTTCAGAAACAGGAGCTAGACTTTCTATTACTTCATTAATTGCTGTTTCTAAATCCTCTTTTGAAGCTTGATTATTCTTTACTTGCTCGGAAATTGGTTCTAATCTTAAAATCGCTTCTTCTAAAGCTGATTGAAGATTATTCCTTGTTGATACATTCTGTTTTTCTGGATTTTTTTCCAAAGAAACCTCTTTTTTCACTATCCCTTGCTTTTTATTTTTGAGCTCCTTACCATTATCAGCACCTTGCATTAACAAAGCAGTAGGAGAAACACTTTTACTCGAACTACTTTTTTTCGAGCGTTTGGTTTTTTTATTTGACATATTTTCACCTGTTTATAATTAGTTTCAACCTATCTCATCTTCTTATGAGTTCTAGGTTCTATAATTCATATATTGTAATATTCTATTAATATAATTTTGAAAACTAAAGGTAAAAATATAGAAAAAAATAGAAAGAGGAATTGATTTATTGAGCTGTAAATTCTCTAATATCTAATACTCTATTTACTGGAATCTCAAGAATGTTTGTAAGAAAATCTATTAAATCTTCTTTTGTACTTGCCTTCTGGTCTTCTAAATAGTCAAATATTAGATCAATTAATCTCTGTGCTTCGACTTGCGAATCATTAGGTTCGGTTATTAGAGAAATAACTAATTCACCACGCTCCTGGAAAACCACTTGAGCATAAGTAGAACTTATACTCTTTACTCTTTCTTCACGTAAAATATTTCCCTTCTCTACTAGACTTTCTGTTAACATTTGAGTTATTGTTTCCAAATTATCTTTTACATCATTAAAATCTAGAAAAAGTCTAATTTTACCAAACGAATTTGATAAGATTAACCCTTTTGGGTTTACTTCTCTTCCCTTTGTTGATTCCAAAACCTTCTTAGTGAACCAATTCAAGGCGTTTTCAAAGTTTGCATTAGTTTTGACACTGATTTTAAAGATTTGAAAACTGATTTTAGGAAATTCATTCATTTTATGAAGATCTAGTGCTTCTACTATTTCTTCTAGACTCAAGCAGTCTAAATCTGATTTATTTGCAAGAAATGCGATAGTCA
>CAZPXJ010000209.1:0-4526 GCA_964590855.1 uncultured archaeon | reverse complement strand
ATTAATGATAGAAAGTGATGATCTTGTTAAGTTGGTTTTATTCTCAAAAGAAGAATTAACTGAGTATTATGATAGGGTTCCTTTTGTGAAAGCTTACAAAGTTAGTGACCACAAAAATGTATACCGATGGTTGACCTTTCTATATATCTTTCAAGGAGATTACGAATATTTAACTGAAAATATCAACAAAGAAGTGGATGTATTCTTGGTAAAGGAACGTAAATCAAAAACAGATGACTTTGAGAAAGGAACTCCAGTGCAAACTGATTCTGGAGATCCTCCTGACTCTCCTGCTTCCATGCCTAGAAAACTCAAATCCAAGAAGAGAGAGGAAGAAGGGTTATAAACCATTTCTGAGAAAGTTGATTGTTAGGGGGAAGAGGAAGACACTTTTCATTAAAATTTATAAAGTGAGAGTAATAGACTTATTCATGGGAAGTCGAAAAAATACTAACTTTGTTATGCGACACATGACTGCAAACTACCTAGCTTTCTTTGTTGCTGGCTTAGTGCTTCTTGTCTCAGCAGTTGTTCTACTGCTTAACATAAATGAATTTGAAGTAGCAGCTTCACAATATCTGTCTGTAGTAGTAATTTTCATGATAGTTTTTACTGTACTAGGATTCGTAATGTTGATGATAGGAGTTTTCATTGCAATAAACGCTCTCTCTTCTGCAAAGAATATCGAAATTGAAGAAGAGTATATCACACATGCTCCTCAATCTTCAGGTCTAAGGATAATCCGTCCATCATCAGCTCAACAAACAGTTGATGTTGCTCCCAAGAAAGAAGTAAAGGTGCAAAAAACAGCCGTGGTTGAAAAGGCTCCAAAGAAGGTTGAAATTGAAAAAGAACCTGTAAAGGTAGCCAAATCTCCAGCTAAAGTAGAGAAAGAGATACCAACTGATTTCACTTATGAGGATGGTCTTCAAAGCATTGTTGACAGATACAACACGGATAAGGTCAAGAAAGCTTTCAAAGGATGGTACAATACTATGATGATCACTTTTCCAGATATATCTAAATCAGCTTTGTTTAAGATTGAAGGAGATGAAGGTCTAGAATTCTCAGAAGGAGTTGATGAAGAAGCAGCTGTTCAAGTCAAAATGGATTCAACTATCTTTGTAAAGATGATGACTAAGCAGATTAATCCTATCAAAGCTTATTCTAGTGGAAGCTTAGAAGTCAAAGGTGAAATGAAAAACATGCTCAAACTCAGAAAATTGATGTTTTAAGCAAACAGAGTGAAAAAAATGAAAGCGTATATAACTGCTGAATTCTCTCCTGAAGCTCTTGAGAAATTAAAAGAAATCTTGCAAGATGAGATAGTTTACGAGAGCTGGAGAAGTACAAAGAATTTGTATTTCAATGATGAAGACCTAATCAAGAGGTTAAATGAGATTGGTGCTGAAATTCTCATCTGTGAAGGTGACAATGTCAAGAAACCCGTCATCGAGCAAACGGATCTAAAAATAATAGGTTCAACTCGAGGAGACCCTAACAATATTGATCTTGAAACTGCAACCTCCAAGAAAATACCCGTTCTTTATGCTCCTAATAGAAACACTGTCTCAGTAGCAGAGTTATCAGTAGGATTGATTCTCAGTCTTGCTAGAAAACTTCACTCGATAGAGCGAATATTACATTCAGAAAATGAATTCGAAGTAAAAGAGTTTGGAGATTACATCAAATACTATAATAAATTCAAAGGATTCGAACTTAGAGGAAAAACTGTTGGAATAGTCGGTCTAGGAAGAATAGGATTCACTGTTGCAAAGCTATTACTACCTTTTGGTGTGAAGTTTCTCGTTTATGATCCTTATGTTTTTTCAGCAAGATTGAACGCTATCCAAGGAGAAGCTGTTGAATTAAACTATCTCATGGCTAACTCAGATATTGTCACTATTCATTGCCAACCAACTGATGAAACAGATGAGCTGATAGGAGAAGAACAATTCGCTTTAATGAAGAAAAATGCTCTATTCATCAATACAGCCAGAGCTTCTGTTATAGATGAATTTGCTCTTTTAGATGCTCTCAAGGAAAAGAAAATAGCTGGTGCTGCTCTAGATGTTTTTTCTATTGAACCTGTGGATCAGGATAACGAGTTTCTAGAACTAGATAACGTGATTGTTACCCCTCATATCGGTGGAGATACTTTTGATACAAATCACCGTCATTCTATGATGATGGTAGATGGTATTGAGAAGATACTGAATCATAAGATGCCAGATAATATCAAGAATCCTGAGGTTTTGGAAGGTATCCCCCCACCCAAAACAACTGACCAAGTAAATATGTTTGAAGATATTGTTCCTACCTTAGAGATGTATTCTAGAACAATCCAGCAAATAATAGATATTTGTAAAGAGATGATTAAGAAAGAGTATGTTATCGGTACAGCTGGTAACGTTTCAGCTAGAGTCACCCTTCCCAATTATGAAGAAGCTTACTTGGTAACCCCTAGCTCAGTAAAGTATGATGAGATGGGAATCGAGGATGTTGTCTTGATAGATGGTAACGGTGATATCATTGCAGGACACAGAAATCCTACTTCAGAGAAGAGATTACATCTAGCCATTTACAAGGCTAGAAGAGATATCAAAGCCATAGTTCATTCTCATGCACCTTATTCAACTGCTCTTTCTATTGCTAGAATGCCTATAGGTCCAATAGTGGATGAAGTTATACCGTTTATTGGAGGATGTGAAGTAGCAGAATTTGGTATGGCAGGAACAGATGATTTAGCAAATAATGCTGTTGATGCATTAGGAGAAAATTTGGCAGTGTTTATAGCAAATCATGGTAATGCTGCTTGTGGTTCTTCTCTAGAACAAGCATGGACCGTTTGTCAACAAGTGGAGATGGCTGCAAAAATCCAATATAGAGCATCTTTATTGGGAACAATTTATGCTATCCCTGAGGATGTAGAAGAGGAAGAAAAAGAGATTTACGATATAATGAAAGAAATGGGAATTTGATCAGATTTTGGTGATACTTTTCCATTTCTTATATTTTTCTTGAAGTTTAGTAGTCATAGAAGACCTTGGTTTTAGTTCCAAGAAATTTTCAGTTGTAAAATTACTCTGATAATCTGCTTTATTCTTTATCTTTCCACTCGCAACATCACAGAGTAATAACAATCCCTGTATCGAAGCTTCATGAGTCTCCATATAATGAAAGGGCTGATTGTAAAGATCAGCGAATCTCTGATTGAGCAGAGTAAATCTAGATAATCCTCCCAAAATGTTAAGGGAAAACTTTTCCACTTGAGCAACTTCCTTTGCTAAATCAATATTTCTTGAAACAGCAAACATGATATTATCAAACACAGCCCCTACCAGCTGATGTTGGTGTAAGAAGAATTTCTCTACACCTCCTGGACTTGGAAAATAGAACTCACCAGCTGCTCTATCAGAACTAGTTAAAGTTGAAGGACCTAAATTGGCATAAACCGAATGCGAAATAACATGGTCTTCTGATTCATTTTGTTCGTGTTTATCAAAATTCTGTAGATTCTTCTTGAGACTATCATACTGTTTATCTGAAGGTTCCAAGAAATCTGTCCTCAATTTTGAATCAAATAGATGTGCAGCCCACTTAACCACTTGGCCAGTTATACCAGTATTCGCTTCTACTATATAATTATCACAGAGATTCTTAACCGAGATACCAGTTGCCCACACACGTTCTTGATCATCGATACACAAATCTTGTGTAACCAACTGAACAGGAGTAGTGCTACCTAAAACAGCACTCATGTTTCCCGGTTCGATTGAGTTTGCAGCTAATAAGGCTGCTTGAGTATCTGGAATTCCTGCAACAAGATCTACATCTGAATTAAGGTTTAGTTCTTCTTGAATTTTCTTTGAAACATCACCTATAATTTCTCCAGATAATACTGGTGGGGGGAAGAAATCCTCCTCTATATCAAAGATTGAATACCATTCATCTAGCCACATTTTTTCCTTAAGGCTGAAGAAACCTGATTCCATAGCACTAGTGTAATTAGTGTGCAATTCCCCTCCGAGTTGAACTAATATCCAACTATCAAGAGGGAGATAATAAGCTATCTCTTGATTAGAAACTTTATCTGGATTATTTCTCAAATATTCCAATCTTGAAGGAATCATCAAGAAATTAGGAAAATGACCAGAGTGTTGGTAGAGGTTTTTTCCAGTCAGTTCTTCGAGCTTTTCATCTATCTCATCACCAAAGTCTATCCCTTGAACATCAAAGCTAGAACCGATATAAAGTGGATTAAGGTCTTCATCAGTAAAAACACAACTGGGGCGAATAATAGATGAGGTCACATACTTAATCTCTTCTGAATTTATTTTGGAATTCTTGATTGTTCTTTTTGCTAAATTTAGTAAATTACCCATATATTTAGTATGTTCCCAATTTCTACCAAACCCATCAGCTGATTGAATTACTTTAGGTAGGATAGATTCAATAGCTAGAATGTTATTGTTTTCATCAGCAGTGGACATGGTTCAGGAACTGGTTCAGGTACGGGTTCAGGA
>CAZPXJ010000208.1:0-4532 GCA_964590855.1 uncultured archaeon | reverse complement strand
CTATCTCCCTGATACATTCCAAGCTTTGATAACGCCCAAAAAGTGTTAGTCCAAAGTCATTTCGAGAAAAGTTGGTATGACCGCACAAGCAACAACAATATCAATCTTTGGATCTTCAAGCATAGCTCTGGTTACTTGATAGTAAGATTCCCCATTAGCTCCCGCTATAAGATCAAGTGGGTTAACTTTCTTTACCAAGGGAATTATATGAGGAGAAATCTTTTCTTTGAATTCTATAGAGAATTCTGCTAATTCTAATCCAAATTCCTCTGCGTTATCACTGAAAAGTACAGCACTTCCACCACTATTAGTTAGAATTCCTACTCGATTTCCTGGGGGTAGAGGAAGGTAAGAGAATGCTTGGATAGCTGCAACATAATCGTTAAGGTTTTCACATAAAGTTGCTCCTGATTGTTTAATTGCTGCTTTAAGAGAATTATAATCTGTAGCTATAGACCCAGTATGGCTAGCAGCTGCTGATGCACCATAAGCTGTTCTTCCTCCTTTCAAAATGATAGTTGGTTTCTTGGTAGCTACTTCTTTGAGCATATTATAGAACTTCCTTCCATCAACAACATTTTCTAGATAGATACAAACAACTTCTGATTTTTCATCTTCAAGGTAATACTCCAGTAGATTTGTCAGGTTAATATCGGACATATTCCCCAAATTCGCGAACTTGGAGAACCCTAGTCCTTGATCCTGCATTTCGTATAAACAAGCAGCACCAAAACTCCCGGACTGAGTTACCATGCTAACATTTCCTTTTGGTGGGGTTAAAACAAAGGAAGCATTCATACCAATATCGACATTCATGATTCCAACACAGTTAGGACCAATGGTTCTAATTCCTTTCTCAAGAGCTTTTCTAGCCATCTCTTGTTCAATCTTTTTACCTTCTTCATTTATTTCACCGAAACCTGCCGAAATTATAATTATTCTCTTGACATTCTTTTCTATGCATTGATCTACTACAATTGGTACAGCTTTAGAAGGGACCAGTATAATTGCCAAGTCAACATCTTTTTCAATTTCCAAAATTGAGGTATAACTCTTTAACCCTAATATTTCTGTGGATTTAGGGTTTACAGGGAATATCTCGCTTTCGAGTTCTTCGTTCTCGAGTAGGTTGACTGTAACTGCATTACCAAATTTTTTAGAATCAGCTGTTGCTCCAATAACAGCAATTGTTTTAGGATAGAAGAATTCCTTAACCATTGTTCTCAAGTTGAAGTATATCAAGAATTTTTAATTCTTTTCTTTGAACTTCAAGTAAAACCTTTTCTCCAAACATAATCAGAGGGGGCGATGTTGAGCAATTGAGCAATAATGCTTTCCAACATACAAAAAGAGTCTAGATCATAAATTTGTTCACTAACAATATCAATAAGTCGTCTCGCTTCTTCTTGACATTCACCGATTGGAATAATTAGAGAATAGATATAATTGTCATCGGTTTTGACAACATATTTGTAATTTCCAGATTGCATGAATTGAAGGATACCTTTTTTTCCGAATAATTGTTTACCGAAACTTTCGATAGCAGAGAGAAAACCAGCCATTAATGATGGATCCTCTTCAATACCCATCTTGTCTATCTCTAAAATCGGGTACCCTTCTAAGTCTGCCAACATGAACATCTGGGGGTCAATGGTACGTTTTTGAACAATACGAGATGTGTTACTAGTCAACCAATTAAGTGATGCATTAAAGTTTTCTCCATTTTTCATACTTGTTTTAAAAAATTGAAAAGAAGCATTCTCTTTTTCTGCTAACTTGTATAATTCTAAGTGATTGATAATCGTTTCTAGATCCACACTTTTATCTAGGTCAGATTTATTACAAAGAATCATGATTAGAAATTCATCCAGGTCGCCTTTTAAATCAATACTTTTCCAAAATTCTTCTTTTGCGATATCAAAATCGTCTGGATTAGCAGAATCTAGTATGAAAACTAGCCCATATGCTAATTTTGTATAGGTCTGCCAGATAGTTTTTCTATAAGTCTCATGACCTCCGAGGTCAAAAATATCGAACCGTGCGTCACCGATGTTAGTACTTTCGAACTGCATACCTAAAGTAGCTTTTGTGCTAGAAAATTTTCCAGTTTTGATGCGCTGTACAAAAGAAGATTTTCCAGCTTGTGGTAAACCTATAATAACTAATGGGATACCCTTCTTATCGAATTTTAGAATTTTAGTGGGTTTATCAACTGTCACTTAAGCACTCCCATCTTCATAAACTAACGTAATTTATTTGATACAAGAAATATAGGATTCTTATTTTTAATATTTTCTATTGTTTTTTGAATAAATACTTGAATATTTGAAAGTATTAGCGTCCATTTGATAAATGAATGGTGTTTAGAAATAATTTCTTTGCTTTACATCATTGTTAATCTAAAAATAAGAAAATGCGTTTTCTCCGTCTTAAGTATTAACAGAATTAATGCCGACATATTTTTGAAAATTAAAACGGGAAAAAGATAAATATGTTGTCACCATTTAATAGCTTATACTCACAATATGAGTGTGTGTATTTATGAACAGACGAAAAAAAATTGAAACAACCTTTATTATTCTACTTTTTACACTTGCAGTTATAGGGGGTTCAAATCAAGCAGCTCAAGCGCTCTATTCAACAGAACCTTCATCTGATCAAGAATTACAGGAAGTAGAAACTGCCCCTAATCAAGAAGATTTAGGATTGGATCAAACTGCTGCTACAATTGACGTATGGATAGTTCAAGAATACGAAATTCTGATTTACGAACTAGCGATTATTGAATGCCATATCCTGAGCCTATATGACTATGATGTTGATGTTGAAATTGAAGTTTGGATACAATATAACAACGGTAGTATTATTCCAATTTATACTGAAATTAAAACCTTACATCCATATCTAGAATATATCATTAATGTGACTCATGCATTTACTTCTTTAGGATATCATCTTGCAGTACTAGAAGTTACTGAAATTATATCTCAACTCGAATACAGTGTTGAATGTGAATGGTATGTTTATGATGGATGGATCGAATATTCTCTTTATCAAGAGTTTGAAGCTCAAGTTGGTATAGAAGTCAAAATGACAGTCTTTATCCAGAACGGATATGCTATTGAGAAGGACTACTATTTTGAAATACTAATTGACGATGGAATGGGACCTGTTCAAATTTATGAAGATACGGTTACGATAGCAGCTTATGATATCTATGTTGTCGATGTTTTGTGGACATTTATGGTTGCTGGACATTATGATGTAACTTTACGAATCTACGATATCTTGAAACAGACAGAATATTTCGATTATTGTTATTGGGAAGTTTATGATGGATTCATTGACATATTGATCGAACAAAATTATGAAACTTATGTTGGTGTCGAAGAACGAATACAATTCTGGGTATATAATTATTACCTAATTGATGTCACAGCTAATATAGAAGTTTGGATCGATAATGGAACTGATGCATTCCAAATTTACTTACGTGATGGTGTAATGATTACAGCTGGAACGTATTTCATGGATGAAGTATTTTTCGTCTTTCCATCCGAAGGAAATTGGGATTTATATGTTGAAGTTTATATCTTCGAGCTAGAAATTACATGGATTGAATATTGTCCAGAAGGCTGGATTGTTTATGGAGGTTTCTTAGATGTCTGGATTTACCAACAGTATGAGGTTTTCGTAAATGAAGAAGCTATTATGTATTGTTGGATTTTGAGTAATTATGCAACTGATAGAGAGATAGATATAGCTGTATGGATAAATAATGGAACAGATGAAATTCTGATCTACAGCGAAATTTACGTTATTGCTCCTGGAGAAGTGTATAATTTCACAGTCTTTTGGACGTTCTTATATCCAGACTATTGGGATGTAAAATTAGTAGTAATCGATATCATTTCTGATGAGTTCTTCGTTGATTATTGCTGGTGGTATGTCTATGGTGGTTATTTCGAACTCTACATCTATCAAGAATACTACGGTCTTGTAGGTGAAGAACTATGGATGAGATTTGAACTTTACAACTACTATGCCATGGAGAAGGATGTATTAATTCAGATTCTACTATTTGATGGTACCGAATATATTGAACTCTATAGCTATGTGCAACTGATTAATCCTTTGGATTTCTGGGTTCTAGATTTATACCATGTTTTCGATGAAGCAGGTTATTATGATATCATCTTCGTTGTAACGGAAGTCGCAACTCAAATTGTGTGGATTGAAACTTGTTGGTGGGAAATCTATGCTGAATACTTTGATTTATGGATAATTCAAGACTTTACAGCTCAAGTTGGAGATGAAGTTTTAATGGAATTCTACATATTCAATTATTATTCTATAAATATGGATGTAACCATTAATGTATGGATAGATGATGGTGGAACGAAAGTTTTAGTATATACAAATTCGCTTATAATACCTGCAAATGGAATCTATAACTTTACAGTTCTACATACGTTCCTTGCAGCAGGACCCTATACTGTTGAACTAGAAGTCATCGACAATGCAACTGGTGA
>CAZPXJ010000207.1:0-4555 GCA_964590855.1 uncultured archaeon | reverse complement strand
GAGTGGAAGTAGACCAATATATCATACTTTAAAAATACCCGCTCTTCTAGTTATATGTAGAAAATACGATTAGCTCAAACTAGGTATTTATGGAAAAGTAGCTTGAAAGGAACGACAGCTAATTTTGATAAATAATTCTTTCAGTAATCGGTTAACTGCAAAAACCAGAATAAGGTAAAAAGTATGTCACGAAGAAATAGTAATAGTGGAGATAATAGAAATAGATCATTTGGAGGAAATAGGCCTCGTAGTAGTGGATATGGTGGAAATAGATCAAATCAAGGTGGTCAAAGAAGACCTGTAGAACTACATAAGGTTACTTGCTCTAAATGTAAAAAAGAAACAGAAGTTCCTTTCAAACCAGATGGTACAAGACCGGTTTATTGTAGAGAATGCTATCAACAAAATAAACCCAGCAGATACTAAGAATAGAAAGAATTTTCTTTGTTTCTATAATCATATTTGTTTTTTTCTCTTCAATTTTATTTGAATTTGTTCTCATGATGAGTCCAACTATCGTTGATTACATTTAGTCGCAGATGCGAGTGTCATGCCTGGAGGGTCTACATACACTCTACAGGAGGTACATCACGTACCCTCCTACCCCATTCACACTTCGAGAAGTGTTATGGATCGCTTGTTCCCCTTCTTGATGGGTATAGTGGAAAGAATTCCATTTCCACACAATATGACTACAATCCCTTGGGGAAGGTAGTCGCATAGGTTATCTAAGCGGTAAACCCTAGTCCTACTCCTTCTAGTTGTTTTGATCATAAACACCCCCATAATATCTTACTTTCAGTCTTCATATTAACCTAATCCTCATCAGGTTAATATGACCAGAGGATAAAATTATTTCAAAACTAGGAAAACTTAATTACTCTCATGCCTATATTATAAGTCATGTCATCTTATGTTGAAACACCCACATGGTTAAGAATATTTAACATATTTGCTGGTTTCGTAACTATTGTTCTAGCAATTTTATGTCTGGTATTCGTAGGTATTGATAAAACACAGAATTTGATAATTGTTTTAGCAGTTGCTTTGATAATAATAGGTATTTTCCGTTCTTTGAATGGTATGCTACAAAAATACTTAGCGTGGTATCAAAGAGTGCTAAAAATCTCTGTAGGGGTTATTGCTTTAGTAATAGCTATTGCAGTCTTAGCTCTTTCAAGTGTAATAACTGAACAACTTGTTTCTTTGTTAGCTATAGTAATAATACTAAGTAGCATCTCCAAAATAACTATGGGGAGCACATTTGAAGAATATCCAACTTGGTACAAAGTGCTAACAATGATTATAACTCTAATAACAATAATATCGGCAGGAATAATTCTTCTATTTAGTAATATAGCTCTGCCTACAGTTGTAGCATTACTAGCTATTACTTTCATCTTCAGTGGAACTGGATGGATCTATGCAGGATTTAAAGACATTGAAGAACCCTAAATGGATTAGCTCGACCTAATGATCTAGACTACGATCAAGAATAGTACATATTAAACACTTTTCTAATCATTTTTTTTTTCTTCTCAATTTTAAATCAATAGATATAGCCTTGGTTCTATATATATCATCTATCTACTATATATATAGCAACAAATTAATAGATATATTTAATACTCTGTTAATTAATTAGATATATAACTAACTTTTAAATGGTAGCTAAAATGGAAAAATGCAAACAATGTGGATATACAACTGGAAGACACTTACTTCATGCAAGTGATGGACAGTGTTACTGTACAGCACATTATCTACTACACATTCTACATGACAATAAAGACGAAGGATTATACAGAGAAAGAAACCGAAGCTTACACTAGTACAAAATTGATTAGTGAGGAGAAAAACTCTTCTAAGGATATTTGAGAACAAAAAAATGTTCCTATAATGTTTGATTTTTTGAGAAATCTTTTTATGAACAACTTGTGTTTCCTATTTCATGGCAATACCTGGAGAAAAGAGGAAGTTAAAGATTCTATTCTCATTTACCGTTTCTTTTGCTATTCTAGGTATTTTATGTTTCAGCCTTTATGCTATTTTAGAACCATTTATAGCAGAAATATTGTCTATACTGCATAGAAATACAGTCTATGCACAGTATATTGTAATAGGTACAGGAGCAGGATTATTGTTCATAGGGTTTATTTTTGGTATATTCGCTTTTAGTGAATGGAGAAGAAATAAAAAAACTATATATGATACATTTGCCTAATTATTTAGTTGATTTAACAGCAAATTAACTGAACACTTTTATCAGAAAAACATAAGAAGTTAAAGGAGAAGAATACTAAATCATACAATTCATAGAGAGTGATTTAATGGTAGAGTTTGTGAAATGTAATGTTTGTGGCTATGTTATAAAACGAAGTCAAATGAAAGATGTTTGTCCAGCCTGTGGAGTTAAAAGTTCAGCGTTTGAACCTTATGAGAGCAAAATCTCAGAGAAAAGGATGAAATTATTAGAATTTCATATTCACCCAATTCTTGTGCATTTTCCAGGAGGACTAGTACCAATCATATTAACTATAGCTATATTGGTAGCAATTTTCAATGATCCTTTGAAATCCAATCTATTTATAGCTTTAAAGATAATAACTGTAATCTTACCCTTCTTTATTTTAGTATCAGTGGTGACAGGAGCTTTTGATGGTAATGTGAGATATAAGACTCTGAAAACACCGATGTTAAAGCAAAAACTAATTGTTGGAAATCTAACCTTGTTGATTTCTATAGCACCAGCTGTTTGGGTATTCTTTATTGATTACAATACTCTTGAGATATTATGGATAATTGGATTTTCTTTCCTATTGCTTATAGGCGTATTATTACAAGGATTGGTTGGAGGTAAACTTGCCTGTGCAGTTAAATCTGGAAAGTGATATTATCTAGTTCATCGGTGTCTGAAAAAATGAAAATGTATCCTCAATGCTATGCTTGTATAACTGATGCAGCTGAGAGAACTTTGTCAATACTGGGATTACATGATAAAGAAAAACAAGAAGTAATAAACAAAGTAAAGTCTTATCTTGAGCATTCTGATGACAATCTAACTCCTATGGAAATAAGTTTTGGAATGAACGAGATAATTCAACAAGAAACTGGAGTAATCGACCCTATTAAATTCATGAAAAAAGATTCAAATCAGAATGCATTGAAACTGATCGATAGAGCTGAAGAAATCGTTAAAGCTAGCACTGACTCCTTATTTGAAGCGATAAAAGTGGCAATAGCAGGTAATATTATTGATTATGGTGTTAGGTCTGAATATGATCTCTCAAAGACTCTGGAAGAAGTACTAGGAAAGAACCCCTTCATTAACGACTATCTATTATTAAAGGAAAGAATAGCTGCAGCAAAAACAATTACTTTTCTTGCTGATAATGCTGGGGAGATTGTTTTTGACAAATTACTAATAGAACAAATAAGAGATAATTCTAGATTAGACAAAATCAACCTAATAATCAAGAAATATCCATTTGGGAATGATGTAATTGTTGAAGATCTTGAAGGTTTAGGTTTTGAAGCAATACCTAATTTGGAGATAATTGCTTTAGAGAACTTGACTAGCAAAGATTACTCAAAATTGATTCAATCTTACGTCGAACAAGCTGATTTGACAATATCTAAAGGACAAGGTAATTTTGAGCTTTTGTATGAAAAGAAACTAGGTTTATTCTTCTTGTTTATCGTAAAATGTGGTGTAGTATCAGATATCTTAAAATCACAGGAAGGCGATGTAGTGATTTCTTACAGCTGAGGCGACTTATTAGTAAACGAACAATTAAGTTTAAGAGATTAAACTACTAAAGTTGCTTAATTATCTCTTAAAAAAGGATATTGGATGTTTCTCTATGACTGAAAACGGTTTAGCAAAACTTGAACCAAAGATTGTCTGGGAAATCTTTGAGGAAATAACTAAGATTCCCCGTCCTTCCAAGAAAGAAGAAAAGATTATTACTTGGATTAAAAATTGGGCAAAAGAAAATAAAATCACTTGCAAAGTAGATTCTGTTGGAAATATACTTTTATCTAAAAAAGCTTCTAAGGGAAAAGAAAAGGTTCCAACCTTAGTGTTGCAAGGCCATACAGATATGGTTTGTCAGAAGGATCCTGATTCAAAAGCTGATTGTGAAAAAGATCCTTTGATTGTAAGAACTGATAAGAAAATTGTTTTTGCAGAAGGAACTTCGCTTGGAGCGGATAATGGAATAGGTGTAGCTATGGCTCTAGCAGCATTGATAGATGAAAATCTGGAACATGGTCCTCTTGAAGTTCTATTTACTGTTGACGAGGAGTCAGGATTAACTGGTGCACTCAAAATGGAGAAAGGATTCTTTACTGGAGGTTATTTGCTGAATGTTGATAGTGAAGATCTAGGGGACATAACCATTAGTAGTGCTGGAGGAGGAGATACCATTCTTACAGTTCCTGTTGAGAAAGTAACAGTTCAAGGTTGGAAGGGGATAAGGTTAGAAATTAGCGGGTTACAAGGAGGCCATTCAGGTATAGATATCAACAAAAACCGCTTAAATGCCATTAAAAT
>CAZPXJ010000206.1:1534-4591 GCA_964590855.1 uncultured archaeon | reverse complement strand
AATATTGTAATCTGGAGCGTGAGTGCGAGAACATGCCATCGTGGCTCAGTAGGTATTTATCATGTCTATCAGATATGGTAATCGAAAGCGACAGTATTTTTTAAGTGTTGCAAAGCTCTTCTGTTTTAGCTTCGAGATTGTGTTCCTAGGCCGCGGAGTTGAAACATTCATTTATGGACTAACAGATTCTTTTCGGATTAATCTGCGACCTGTAAGTTCAAAGATAACCTGTAGAAATTCCTCATGAAGCTCAATTTGCTTCTTGTATTTCTCCAAAGGAAACCTAAGTGGAGTTGGTTCCTTTTCTAGATTATACCCTTGGGATTGCCTTATTGCATGATATTCCGTCCTATTCGCTTCAGAACTATTTACAAGATCTAGAGGAAGAACAGGATTATACTGGTTGCGAACAAAGGCTTGCATATTTTGGTAAATCCATTGCTCAATTTGTGCCAGTTGCATGGATAACTCGTACATCACTGCCATCTGCAGGGGTCCAATGTATACCGCTTCTACCAAGAAGTCATTTGTTCTATCAAGGAATCCAACAATAGATTCCAGATATGGAGATTTTCTGAAATTGAATAAATTTTCAAAGAAGACGAACCGATAGTTATGTGCATAAACGTGGCGAGCCTTTTTGAATTCATTCCAGTATTTAAGAGACCAAATAGCCATTACTTTTACTAAGTTCAGTGTTGGGAAAAGAAGTTCTCTAACTCTAGTCCTTAATGGTTCATTATATTCGTCAATACGAGGTATTGAAAGAATATCACAAATATACTTGAGTGGTATGTTCTCTTTTGCTAACGCCTCTCTAATCTTCTTGACATCCTTTGGTTCGATTAATGAAAATAGAATCTTGTTCAAGTCTGATTCAATGGAATTTGTAAGCAAATGAGCCGAAGCAAGGGCTCCATGAAATCCTTCGATTGATTGAATCATTGTAAAAATATGTTCTATATGCATTGCTTCGAATATTGCTCTGTTTTCGGACTCAAATTTATCTCCCTGCTCAATAGTCATACTATTCTGCTTCATTCGAAGTCTATAGAAATCCATTCGTTTTGAAGCAGCTTCTTTCTTCAATCGGAGAATTCGCACAAGTTGTTCGGACACCTCCAATTCATAAGCAAATGGTATCTCATCCAAATAGTTGCAGCTCCCTAATTCTTGTAGGATGATGAGATGAATAATGATTAGTTGGAATATGAGTGCGACTCTCGGTGGTAATGAGATATTAGGAAAACTTCATCTAGTTGTTTCATTTCTGTATCAGTGGTGATTGGAATGCGTGGGGAATCACACCTAACAGTGTCAATTCTAATGGCATTACCAACAACAATGGTCCTCTTCAATCTTCTACCACCAGAGAGCTTCAATGCAATTGTCTACTTCTTGGGTGGCATCATGATTGGAAGTCTCCTACCTGATGTTGATGCATCGGATGCAAAGGTCATGCATGGTAGTTGGAAACCGATTGGACTGTTCGGAAAATACATCTTTTACAAACCAATGACGTGGATCTTGCATAATAAGTCAGATGCATTCAGAGATGAGCATCGAGGATACCTCCACTCATTGATTGGTTGTGTTTTCGCAGCAGTCTTCTTCGCAATCCCAATAGGATTCCTGTTCTTTCTCTCAACATTTATCTGGGCGGTTTCAATTGACCTCACAATCCTCATCTGGTACATCTGGTTAGGTATCCCACTTGGTTTCATCTTTCATCTCTTCGAGGACAGCTTCACCAAGTCAGGAGTTCGATGGTTTTTCCCTAGAGGAAAAGCCTACTCTAGTGAAACACGAACTGGAAGAAGAAGTGAATATAATCTACTTACAGTTTTCTTTGTTCTCTACGGCTTATTCACTGTGTTTGTCTGGATGCAACAAGCTACAATAGAGCTCCTGCTAATGACGATGGTTGGAACCTTCGTGCTCCTTGGAGTCCTTTATATAGTGAATCCATTGATCAGTAAACTCAGTAGAAATTGATAGACAGCGGTTATCCAGACCTTAAATTCTCTAAATTTCAATCCCCACATCCTATCTATTTTGATGGGATGAAATCAGATGCATCAGGTGGAGAGAAAAATATCACAATTTTAACTACTCCTACAAATCGTTTGAACGTGACTCTCGGTGATAGTAATAAGATCATTCGAAACTTCTCTTCTTCCGAGAGGCCCCCTCCTCTCTTTTCATAATTACGTATAACTTACAAACAGCAATGTTAATATTCAATTCCGAAACGTTGGTGCGAGAACATGCCGCCATGGCTCAGTTAGGTAGAGCGACAGTGTTGGACGCTGAGTGCGTCATACCGCTAAAGCCTGTTACCTTTCGGTCTTTTGACCGATAGCCAGACAGTTGTTGGTCGGAGGCTGCGCCTATTCTTCATCATTTTTTTCGGATATCTCCATTTCATGTAGATTTTTCCAAAAAACCAGAGT
Organism: uncultured archaeon; assembly: GCA_964590855.1. Classification (GTDB taxonomy): domain Archaea; phylum Asgardarchaeota; class Heimdallarchaeia; order Heimdallarchaeales; family Heimdallarchaeaceae; genus UBA460. Next base: position 2,138 of record CAZPXJ010000206.1, on the reverse strand, counting down.
AAATCCGAAAAGCATTCCAGGAGCGAAGAATATTACTAATGCAATCCACATTGATATTAAATTCAGAAAGGTGGTTATTAAAACAAATACATAAGACGCCAAAAAAACCAGAGATAAAATCTTTACAAACGTGGGATGCACCTCACGAAATTTCTCAAATACAATATCAAACTCTTTTGGTTCATCCTCTTTTCGGAGAATTGTTTTGATATCAATCTTCTTCTGTCTAAGAACCTGAAACGTCAGAATAAGTAAAAGAGAAATAAAGATTATGAAACTAACTGCTATATTTTCTGGTGATACTACAACAATAACTATCAGGAGACCCTCTATTACTAACCTCCAATCAGAATCATATCGTTCTGGCATATACCATGGAAGAAAGAATCCATAGATACCAAGCATTAGGATATAGAGAAATGCAGTTACTACAAGCAGTGCAACTTGGTCTGGAGATGTACTCTCAGATAAAGAACTAATAATAAATCCAGACGAATAAAAGACAAGCAAAGACACAAGGAACAGATTGTATAGACCTCTTGATTTAACATATCGAGAAATATGATTTGCATCCTCGATGTCATATCCAACCAAATGAAGTATT
>CAZPXJ010000206.1:0-1524 GCA_964590855.1 uncultured archaeon | reverse complement strand
GACCACCCTATTCTGAAAACTACTATTCCAAAGAAAATTCCGAGGAGGATAATCACCATATCAAGATTACCAAGGTCACTTTGTTCTATATCGGTGAAACGTATTAGGAAGAGTTCAGCTATTGAATTGTCAATCATGAACCAGAGAATAACAGCCAGAAGTATTGGAACACCAACAACGAATACATGTATGACCCTTGCTCTAGCGACTAATCCCAGTTCTCCATCGATCAATGTAGCACGTTTGTAAGTGAGATAGAATACATAAACCAGAACTCCTGAATATAAAACAAGACCAAAAAAGATTGGATTGATGATGGGGACTGCTAGGGCATTATACGCTGCAAAGGCCGCTAGAAAGACTACTATAATGTTCTTCGTGTAGTCAACATATTTGTCAAGTTTTAATGGGTCTTTCTTTGTTGCCATAAACAAACATCTCTTTGAATAAATTGGCAGTCTATTGACTGATAATTGCTTTCTCAATCAGTTTCTCAAGCTTCTGACGAATATTAAGGTTAATCAATCCTTGATCAAGGAAATTGATTAACTTCGCTTTTCCATCCTCAAGTGTCTGAATGTATATTTGGAGTACGATTCTTGCATAGTTCACCATCTCCTTGCAAATATCATCCACTGGGTATTCTATATCTCCACCATGGATGAATGTGCTTCTGATACCATACGCTTCGATTGCTTGATTATATGCATCACCAGCTTCAATTTTGGATACTTCTAGCAATAGAGAGAGCCGCTGGGCAAATCGACGAGATATACCTTCTTTTTCCTTACCTTTAAGCAACAAAGCCTCCAAGCAGGTAATAGCAGACGTAATTCGTTCTTCGGCGGATAAATCTCGAAGCACTGCATCTTTGTATCTTTTCAATGCAATGCGCACAGGTTTTACATTTTCATCATTGGCATCGGAGTATAATCGCTCGATTCTTGGTTCAATGATTTCAAACCACTTTTTCATCTTGCTACGGTCTTCTTGTCTAATAGTGTAAGTATATGGTTTTCCAAGGCTAATTTCTCCAAATCGCACCGGATTGCCTATAATTGAATCAGGAGAATAATGTTCTACTAGTCGATTTACTGAACCCAGTCGATATAAGAGAAATCTATCAAGAAGTGTATGAAGATCCACCTGCAATTCCTTATAATTTGACGCACGTTTTTTGAAAAGCAATATGCCGGAGGGCTTTACAGGTTCGACTTTAATTCCTCCATAGATGACTACAGGTTTATCTTCATTGTCTATGTCAGAACCTTTAACTATAGTTACACTATCGGTTAGTGCGAATCGTTCTCCTTCAAGTTCTACGCCTTCTATCCAAATTTCAACATTCCAGTCAACAGGACGGCCATCCAATTCTTGAATAAATCGTGTAATTAGATCTGTAATCTCATCGTTCTTTATCAGTCGACCATATTTTGTTAGATGCTCAATAAAAGGGAGGAGAATGAACTCAGCATCAAGAGGAAGCTTATCATAAGTCTGGGCTATAGCATCCTTTGCTAGAGC
>CAZPXJ010000205.1:0-4661 GCA_964590855.1 uncultured archaeon | reverse complement strand
TGCTCCCCAAGTAACCTAACCACAATTGCTAGAAAAAGGGAAACGAACTCAGTTTGGATTAGAGTAGTAGTAGATTAGAGGATTTACAAATAATTACATATCTTATGTGACCATTAGGAATTTCCTGTTTTAGGAGATATCATACGACTACCAATAAAAGAAAAAAAGTCGAACAATTACTCTTTTTCTTTGAAGCAGTTACTCAATTTCTTGCAACCATATTGATTAGCGGTCTATATTCTGATATTGAGTTCTTTAAAAAGAACTCAGAACAATGGTGTGATGAAGATCATAAAAACACCTTTCTACGATCATCAATGGGAAATTGGATTTATTATGGTCGAGATGTGGCACGTTTTGTAAGAACTTTGTTACAGTCTGAAGAAGGGAAAAATGAAATAACACGACTTTATGAGAAACCATCTGCCCAGGTTATCGATACTCTCACAAATAAACAGCTATGGAGAAATATGGAAGAAGCTCTAATTAGGAGAAATGAATGGAAAGGACACTCTGGAGCAGTAGGTGATATTGAGCTGGAAAAAAGATTGGAATCTTTAGAGAAATTACTTTTCAGGACACAAGAAATTATCTCAGACAATCTTCAATCAATACTATTTATTGTAAGGGAAGAAGAATTGAGATGTCAATCAGGGATACGTGATTATCGAATAAGAGTCCTGCAAGGTTCAGCAATCCCTTTTCCCGAAAAAACAATAACAATTGAATCTCAGATGGAATCTGATCAAATATACATGATTAATCCGGAGAAACCGAAACCGGTATTGTTACTACCTTTAGTGAAATTAATGAAAGGTGTTAATACTGGCAAGGAAACATGCTATTTCTACAATCGAGTTCAAGGGAATAAATGTAGATTCATTTCGTATCATAACGAGGATGATCCAGAAATTCGTATAGATAAAATTGAGCTTAAAAGCGCCTTAGATGCACTGATGACTAATATCTAAGACTTGATGAGTTTTCAATGATCTTGAAAATAGATTTTAAGAATGTAATTAAAATAGGTAACCGTATCTCTTCAAGGTTCGGAGATGTTTCTGAACTGTTTTCTCACTAATTTGAATTTGATCTGCAATTTCTTGCGATTTCTTTCCAACAATTGCTAAATCAAGCACTTTCAACATATTACTAAGTCCATCAATTCGTGTCATTCCAAGAATTGATTTCCGATCTTGAGCTGACTTATCCAAAAGCATTTCCATGCTATATTGTTCAAGACGCATCATTGCAATACTACAATCATCCCTTGTTCTTAATCTTATTGTATTCTCGAGGGATTCTTTCAAGGCTTTTGAAATCACTTCTGAATTATTTTCGTTTAACCAGTCAAACATCAGATATACTGCTGGAGCGATAGTTTCACTTTGTTTGTGATATAAACTAGCAGCAGAACCGTCAGACATCAATATGTAACCTAGTTTCGTACCAATATTCTCTCTGAGTAAACGTAGATGGGTTTCAGCATTTTCAGATGTTGTGGAATATGTGATATTAGCAAATTCATGTTTCTCAGGAGAAAAAACAGGAGTACACTTATCGCCTGCAAGGCATCCGATGATACCATCTCCAAGTTGTCCAACTATAAGAAGATTATTTTTGATTCCGCAGAATAACAGAGTAGACGACAAATCTCGTATAGTAACATCATATTCCTTTGCAGTTTCTGCCAATTTGTCTAGAACAACTTCCATCACTCTATGTTTAACTTCATCATTATCCATTCCAAATAAAGGATCAAACTCTTCTGTAAGAAGATGTGTCACGCAATTTACAACAGTTTCAGCACCAAAATGCGATAATTTTCTAGACCCTACACCATCAGATAGAGCTATAGCTGTTACACCACTTTTGTGGAGTGTAGCAACATAATCTTGACAGGGAATATTATCCTTGATATGTCCTAATCCCTGCACTGATGCACCTGCTGTTTTCCATCTCTTGAACTCGGTCAACTTGTCTAATTCCTTGGATGGAATATATTCTATAGAGTTCCCCAGGCTTTGATTCCTTCTAGATCTAATTCTATTTTATCCCCGGGCGAAGATCTAGATGTTGTAGAAACACTAGCGCTTAACCATTCGAAGAATTCTTTGAAGTTTAGTCCCTTAAGTCTAAGCGGTGGTCTAAACGGAGAGAATCTTGCAAGAGTATCTAGATTTGCATCTTCTCCAATTGCAATTGGGAATATTGTAAGTTTCTTACTCTGTAACAACGAAACTGTTCTCTGAACTGCGGATTCAATACTATCGGTTGGTTCTCCATCAGTCATCAGCACTAACCAAGGCTGGTAATAATCCACGCCTGCATTTTTGTATTCATTTTTTCTTGTTTCAAGCTTGTCAAGTCCTATATTAACTGCTGAACCCATTGGAGTTGCTCCAGATGCTGAAAGACGTGGTACTCTTTGAGTTTCTATGCTATCAAAATCGACCAAGGTTTCTGCTTGATGCCCAAATGTGACAATTGCAATCTCGGCACTCATCGCAGCCACTTCATCATTTCTTATTGCATCAAAAAATGCACTGACTCCTTTGTTAAGCTCCGAGATTGGAGCACCATCCATAGACCCGCTAGTATCCAAGGCTAGAATAATTGGAACTCTAGCATTAGGATTCGTTATCAAAGATTCATCAGGTAACTTAAAATCATTCAAATGTATTTTTACCTCCTATCGTGATTTCTTTTGGATTGAAGGTCATTAATAAACATAGTTCGGAGGTTACTTCAGGATTACGTTTATTGGTTAAAGTATTTTAAAATTATAATTCCGCCCATTTATTAATCGATTCGACATCCAATTCTATTTTATCACCGGGCGAAGATCTAGATGTTGTAGAAACACTAGCGCTTAACCACTCGAAGAATTCCTTGAAGTTTAATCCCTTTAATCTGAGAGATTTTCTGATAGGTGAGAATTTATCAAGTGTCGATATATCTGCTTTTGATCCAATAGCAATGGGAAAGACTGTTAGTTTTTTATTTTTTACTAGATTAACCGTTCTTTCAACTGCAGGTTCAATTTTGTCTCCTGGACGCCCATCAGTCATTAATACCATCCAAGGCTGGTAATAGTCTACTCCAGCTCTACGAAATTCTTGTTTCCTAGATTCCATTAGATCTAATGCCATAGTTACGCCTCCGCCCATAATTGTTTCACCGCGAGCTTTTAGAACTGGTACTTTTTGTTTCTCTATGTTTTTAAAACGAATCAATACCTTAGCTTCCTGTCCAAAAGTTACGATGGCTATCTCCGCGCTCATGGAAGCTACTTCATCATTTCTTATTGCATCAAAAAATGCCTGTACTCCTTTATTTAGCTCAGAGATTGGAGCGCCTTTCATGGACCCACTAGTGTCGAGGACTAGACATATTATAACGCGTGCATTTGGGTTCGTTACCAAATCATTTGTGTCTAGAATATATTCATTCAATACTGGTTACACTCCATTTTGTTTCAAACTTATCACACTACTGAAATTGAGATTAGAAGTGTTTTCCTTTTACTTGCAATCTTGGCATCTAAATGACTCTCCCTTTTTTTCTAAATGTTCCAAATATTTCTTAGAGGTTTGTGTCATTTTCTTACAGACAGAACATTGAACAGGTACTAACTCGACTTTCTTCCTCTCAGTTGGAAAGAGTTCATCTGAAACATAATCTGCTTGAAGATCATTACTATATCTCTGCATCAAACTCAGCCATGTTGCGCTTGTGTTTCTTCTATTATTTCTAAAGCATTCATAAAACTCCCTTTTTAGATATCGTGGGAAGTGACTCCAAATATAATTCCAACGAGGAGGAGTCCGACGATTCGATTTTTCTCCTAATGGATAGGAGAAATCCATTTTCTTTATATTTTCTGAAGGTCGACCTCCTCCTAGTTGAGAATAGGGATGTTTTCCAGGTAGGAGTATCATAAATACAAGAACTGCAACCGCAAAATTCTCGTGTTCAGGTGTTCTTAGAAATGTCTTGCAATCTTCACCTTGGATTTCTGGAGCAATAAAATCAGGAAATCCAACTGGACATGGAAATTGACCTAATTGATAACTATCTGTATCCACAAAAAATACATTCTTTTCATCTTTAATCAAGATATTGAGAGGATTGATATCACCAATTAGTATTCCTTTTCTATGAATCTTCACTATCTTCTCTAGTATGGTGATTGCGAGTATTGCTAGATGTTTTCGATTCCAATAGGGAAAGTATTGTTTAATGTGCTGTTCAGTGAACATGCATGTCTTCATTGTTCTTCCATCAGCTATTTCCATCAGATAGCCAACGAAAACTCCATTGAACGTTACAATGTCTTTTGGCCAACATAAACCAGGGATGTTCAGGTTTTTTTGCAACATGAGATTTATCTTGTCTCTCTTTTGAACTGTGAGCTTGTTTTTCTTGTATATTTTGCAAACGAGTTTGATATCAGTTAAATATACTATGCCTTCTCCACCACTTTTTAATTCACGAGTAAGTTTCACACTTCCGAATACATTAGAATGAACTCGGTCATTCACTGATGGTATCTTATTGACACCAAGCATTTGAACCGTGGATTGTTTGGGTCGAATAAGTGTGGTTCTTTGGGGAATAACAGGGGGGCTCGCTGTCGATGGTCGAGTTGTTTGTGTCCC
>CAZPXJ010000204.1:0-4698 GCA_964590855.1 uncultured archaeon | reverse complement strand
TCTTTACTATCTATGAACAACGGATTCAGTTCATTCCAAGTTTCAATAGCTAGATTGAATTCTGTTAAATCAATTTGCCCATCATGATAACTATCATATTCCATGTAGGGTAATGAATCAGCGACTCCCCATCTTGATTCGTAACCTAGTGTGTTAGTCCAAACAGCATGGTAGTTACGAGGACAAAACAATGGATACACAGGAAGAATTTTGTCCATAAACATATTCTGCCATTCATTTTGATAATATTGCTTTTGTTCTAAATCAGGAGTACTTACTGCTAGATCTTGTAAATATTCACTCTCATTATTGTAAGGTATATTGGAATTCAATCCAAATATATTGAGGTTTCCATCTTCGGTGTATAAGTATCTCAAATCAGAATTACTTAACTCCCCTACACTAAGAGTAATAATATCCCAAACCTCTTCCTCTAAATATAACAGCCAATCAAAACCGATATAGTTACCTACCATGGGTAATTCAACATCAATGTTGATATCTTCAAGATCATAAGCTGTAAGGAGTGCATAGTCAGGGATTAAACCTCCACCAAATACTGGCATCCTTAACTTGAAGAAAGCTTGATCGCCATTACTTGGATGGATTGAACTTATTGTTGAACAAACAATTAGTGTAGATAATAAAGTAGTTAATAGTAATTTTCGTCTCATTTCTCATTCATTACTCCTTTTTAATCATTATTAATTTTCTTCTTCTCATTATAGTAACTACAAATACTGTCAAACCACAAGCTGAAAGTATGTTGGTTAGATTGATTGTTGTTAGATTAAGTTTGTCTGTTGTTTCAGTTGGAATAGGTATATCAAAACCTGCGTGATTCATCCACGTAGCTGCCTTAATTAAATCATACTCGTAAATTATTGGTATATCCTCATAAAACCATTCCGTCATTTCGGGATGAACCATACAATCAGATAAGGTGTAATTCTCTAGAAAAAAATCTGCCAATTCCTCCCTGTCAATAGCATGACAGATCGCTTTCCTTATAGCTAAACCTTTTGTACAATTCCCATAGTCTGGAACATTCACCCACTCATTATTCAAATTACCCCATCCTTCTCCATTAATGTTAAACATTAGTATATCCATATAATGTTCTCTACCAATATAAACATCAAAGAGAGGATTCTTAACTAACTGCTCTCTTTCCGAGCGATAACTTGCTAGAACTCCTGTCCAGTCCAGTTTTCCAGCTTTAAATTCGAGTAACTCTGCAGAAGTATCTGGGATAACACGAATGTTTACTGTTTCGACAAAAGGTTGGAGACCAGTAGTACCATCTATTGCGCCAACACCAAACCAGAAAGGATTCCTCTGTAGAACAGTTACATAGTTATCTATAGCATAATCTAACATGAATTTTCCACAACCAAATCCAGAAACACTAAAACTTTCCCAAGCAGGAGTAGTGACCATATCTGGATAGATTCCTTCACACTTAATACCTGAAGCAGTATAAGAGATAGCATCATCAGTTGAATTCAAGAAGAACTCAGGAAGACACGATAATTCAAGTTTTTCAAACAAAAGTGAATAGTATTCAGTGTCATTCGTTTCAGGATCTCCATCTACATAGATATGAAAAGATTGAGGATTTAAAGGATCTACATAAACATCTTTCATCCAATTGAACATAGATGCTTGATCATTAAGAATAGGATTAGCCCATGCTAATAATGTAAACACCGCGTCTTTAGCTGTTATTAATTGGTTTGTTCCGTCACTATATTCCCCTTTTAATCCTGTTATCAAAGTTGCATTCACAAGAGGTTCAGAACTTGCTGTTCTACTAGTAATATTGTATGAAGGAGTCCAGTAAATATTTGGTCTCAAATAAAATTGATAATGGCTAGAATTTACTTGAAACCAGTTACTAATTAAACCATTTCCTGTAGAAATTCCATCAGGGTCTAATTTGATTAAAGGTTCAGACATTAAATCCCAAACTAATTTACTGCATGAATCATCAGTAAAAAATGGATTTAACTCTCTCCAGTTTCCATCTGCAATATTGTATTCATTTAGTGAGGTCTGACCTTCATGCAAACCTTCGTACGACATATAGGGAATTGATTCTACCCAACCCCACCTTCTATCAAATCCAAGGGTATTACTATGCAAACTCTCATACGAATTTTCTGTAAACAAAGGCCAGGACAATAAAATTTTATCCATATAAAACTCATGTAAATCATTATAATACTCCCTTCTCTCTTGCTCTGATCCAATAGTAGGACCTACTCTAATCATCTCTTTTAACTCCTCTTTATATGGAAAAGAGTAACTAGAAGGGAAATAGCTCCAAAAAGGAATATTTTTTAGAAAACTGTAATCTGGTTCTCCTTTGTTGAACTCCAGTTTTAATACCGCTAAGTCGTGGTCAGCATGGGGATAAGGAGGAAACATTGGTGGACTCCAAATAGCATAAACTTCAGCATCTATCTCTATATCACTTAGATATTGACATATGTTTGACCCAAAATCGAATCTTGAACTTCCCGTAATGTCTCTATCGAAGACTAAATGAAGATTTGTACTTTCTCCAGCTGTTGTAAACATTCCAGGATTAATTAGTAAACCCATAATTACACTAAAACTGACCAATAGTTTTAATTTATTTTTCTTCTTTGATAAAGGATGAAACATATTCAAGATACTTAAGTTTTCAACTATTATGAACATTAGCTCAAGATTGTTTTAAGACGGAATTTTGACAATTTAAATATAAAAAAATAAAATAAAAGGACTGTTCATTTAGTCCAATTCTCAGCTATTAAGATAATGACTTCTGCAGCTTTTTGTAAAGCTAGTGTGGGAAGATATTCTTTTCTAGAATGGAACAACATTCCTCCTGCAAAAAGATTGGGTGTTGGAAGACCTTTTGCTGACAATCTTGCTCCATCTGTTCCTCCTCTAATTGCTGTTCGTTTCACCTTTAATCCCGCTGCAATTATTGCTTCTTCTGCCTTCTTTACTCCTTCTGGAAATGAGTCTAAGTATTTAATCATGTTCTGGTAACTATGGGTGAATTCTAGTTTGATCTTCAATCCTGGATATCTTTTCTCGAAAGATTCTTTCAATGATTTCAGATACTCCATTCTCTTATGATTGTTTTCTTCAACGAAATCTCTTATTATCATCGATGCTTTAGCATTTTCTGCTCCTCCTTTTAGATCATAAAGATGGTAGAATCCTTCTCTTTCTTCCGTATGTTCAGGTGTTTCCTTTTCTGGAATCTGTTCAAAGAAACGAGCTGCAACATCTATAGCATTGATCATTTTATCTTTTGCATAACCTGGGTGAACACTTAACCCTACAAATTCAAATTCTGCCTTCCAAGCATCAAAACACTCAGTCTCAAGTTCGCCTATTTCTCCCCCATCAAGAGTATAACCATATTTTAGGTGCTTCAACCTTTCCATATCTATTTTCAGTGTTCCTTCCCCTATTTCTTCATCAGGGGTAAAGCAAATTGTTACAGGTCCATGCTTCAGTTCTGGAAACTTCTTCCATGCTGCTACTGCTGCTATTATCTCGGCTATACCAGATTTATCATCTGCGCCAAGGAGAGTATCCCCTGAGGCAGTTATTATATCTAGTCCTATCATTCCCTTAAGTTCAGGAGAATCGTCTGTTGAGAGGGTTAATTCGCTATCTTTGGGAAAGGTAATCACTGACCCATCATAATTTTCATGTATCTGAGGAGTGACATTTGTCCCACTTGCAGCTGGTGATGTGTCCATATGAGCTAAGAAGCATATAGGGGGAGAATTCTCAAACCCTTCTTTGGCTGGAAGATTACCATAAACATAACCAAATTCGTCAAGAATAGCGTCTTCAACTCCAAGGTCTAGCAGCTCTTTTTCTAGAAGTTTTCCTAGATCAAGTTGTTTTGAAGTTGAGGGATGAGTTCCTGTTTCTTCTGAAGAAGTGGTATCAATTGCAATATATCGAAGAAATCTTTCCTTTGCCTCTTTAAGTACAAAATCTTTTATTTCTGTAGTAATCATAAATCTCGCATTGAATCTAAAGATTCTATTTAATAACTTTTACCTATTTAGAAACAAAAATTTGAAATTAAAAAAGAAGTTAGAGAGTTTTAGATTAACTCTTTTGCCACCATAGTAATTACGTTCTTTGCCTCATCTGACAGTTGTTGCTTCTTAGGTGTCAGAGCTGCGAGAAGTAAATTATTCAAGATTTTTTCTCTGTTACGATTCACTACTTCTAAAAGAGTAAGATCTTCAACTTGTATCTGATCTTTGTATAATTTGACTACCTCTTCTGCTAAATCATTTGTAGTTGTTTTCATCGCCTTGATTATTCTTTTCTCTGAAGCAGTTATCTTCCCATCTTTTTCGCAATAGGTTTTCACTGCTTCTACCATGTGATCAAGTGTAGATCTTAACTCCGCTTCCTCGTACTCAGTCAAAATGTCTTCTAATATTTCCACGTCTTCTGTCACAAATACCACCCCAAACCAGCAATGTGATTAATGTATTTAAGCTAGTGATTCTTTAGTGTTCCTCACTTTTAAACTTTATCTCTAAAAACTATGAAGTTGAGAGGTGGATGTCAGAATAGTCTCCAACTTTGAGGGAATGAGCTTTCATCCCCTGGATCTTGCTGTTAGTCCCAATTACTGAATCGGAGATAGTAGAATCTTTGAGGACA
>CAZPXJ010000203.1:0-4782 GCA_964590855.1 uncultured archaeon | reverse complement strand
TAACGACAAGGTAAATTGCGAAGATTCGGGTTTTTATTCAATGATACCAATGAATTATAACGTATTTGCAAAATCATATGAAAATACACATGACATGTCACAGGCTGAGGCTTGTGGAAACGGAGAACTACCGCTGAATATATTATGTCAAAACATCGGCTCTGAAATCCAAGGAGATAAGAATGCAGCAAATAGGATAGGCTTACAGACTGGAGGTGACGTAAGCCCATCAACATCTGTGGAAACAACAATGCTCAACGTATTCAAAGAGGTTATCTGCCCAGAAGGCTTTACCTGTCCGACATCAGAAGAGTTTACCATCAGTGTTACCGGAAACAATGCTAATCCTAGTTCATTCCTGGTTCCCCTGCTGGTACCAGAGTATCGCTCGAACCAGGGGCATTCGAAGTAAGTGAGGTAGCACCAGTACTACCAACGCAAGGATTAATTGAAAAACCCACAAACATAAAAAGTTTAAGTAGATCAAATACCTCTCTAGGAGGTGTCAGAGAAAGATTCTAATTCGAAGAAAATATTCAGAAATACTGAACTCTTATATTCAAACTTGTTAGATCTTGAAAAATTTCAAGAGGAGGATTCCAAATTCATCAAGTCAGAGATTAACTCGTATCTTCGGAAAAGACTAATTTCATTATTTGGTAAACTTAGTGAAGCTTTAGAAAGATCGATAAAAGATGCCGTCTCTAAACTCCAATATGAGGCTCTAATTGATAAAAATTTGTCTCTTGTTGCAAAGAAAGTTTTGGTACAAGTTCAGCAAAATCAAGACCTAGGAGACGAAGGTAAGAAATTAGAGAAAATACTCTCCAAAATACCTCCAACCCCCATTAAAGAAATATTGTACCTCGATGAACCTGTAATAAACAATCCTATTTTTTCAAGACATGTCAGCGAAGCGAAACTCCAAGAATATCTTGAACTTGCAAATTTGGGAGACAAACTTCCCAAGTTCGAAGAGTTAAAGATTAATTTTAAAAACACAAACAACATTATTCTAAACAATCTCATAGAGGAAGGTGTATTAAATAGAAACCAGAAGAAGACCATTCAAGAAATTATCGAGCTTGGTCATGTTACTTTTGATAATTATTCCCTAATCAAATCGTTGATAGAAAACCAACATATGTCGATTAATATTCTAGTTGGATGGCAAGGATCTGATTGGTCCAACTTTATTTCCACAAATAAGATCCCCCTACCTACAGGAGAAACCACAGAGTCTTATGGTGAATTAATATCATACAACTTTAGGAAGGCATATCCTTCCCAGTTTCTCTTGAATGCAATCCTAAAACCAGAACAATTCGAAAAAATTAACCATATTGATTCATTGCAACCACTTTTAGAAAACAATGATAAACTCCTAAACAAAAAAGTTCCTGCAAGTATAGATTGGACTCGTGTAGGTAATAAAAGGTCTGAGCTTGAAACAAATTTGCAGGAGCTAAGTTCCTTCGCAAACACTCTCTCTGCAATGGGAATAAACACAATAGTTAATGATAAGACGCTGAGTGTCGAAGAAAAAAAGAATTTGGCAAACGAGAGAATTCATTCTTTGAAACTCTTTTATGAAAACAATCCTAGAGTTGACCTGAAGTTTATAAATTTCTTCGATGACTCTAAAATCTCATGGAAAGGAATTTCCAAGGCAGATAGGAAGCTTGTCCGAAACGAGCTCCTGTCGATCCAAAGGACCCTACATCTTACCATCGATGCCTCGGATTCTTTTGCCCTTTTGGAAAAGGGTTTTGATTCGGCGTTATCCATTTCCTCAAAAACCCAAACACACTTTGTAATAAATAGCGGCCTTCCTCCGACCAGAGCTGAATCAATATATGCCGCCGCAAAGGAAAGAACATCAAAGGTCGCTCATAATTATGTCGCTCTAAAGGATCTCAGCAGGAGCAGTTGGTGGCCTCAAGTATGTCGACCTAAAGGATCAATTATGGGGGGACACCAGCGTAGTTCCTTATCAAACAGACTGAGAAAACAAATGTCTCTCGACTCGAGTATGATTAATGATCTTCGGAAAATTGATGGGTTTCAGGAACTTTTCGGAAGCCACAATTATTGCCAATGTAGTGAATGCCAATCCATTTTCGGACCGGCAGCCTACTTTGTTGATTTGATGTACTTTATAGAACAGCACATAACTGAATCTAACTTCTCAGCCGAGCCCGATCATCCTTTGAATCTTAGAAATAGAAGGGAAGATCTCTGGCATCTAAAGCTTACCTGTGAGAATACAGACAGCCTTGTCCCTTACCTAACGATAGTAAATGAAGTTCTTGAAGGATACCTCCCGACAATTATATCGGGAGATATTTATGAACATTTTAGCACAAATGAAGAAAAGATATCCTTCCTGCTTCCATTTAATCTTCCATTGGAGGAATTGAGGTTATATCTCAAGCATTTTGGCTTCTCTCTTTTTGAAATTTATCGCTTGCTAAATAAACCAGAAGAACAGATCTGGCGCTCAAAGATACACTTATCAAAAGAAGAATATTTAGTTATCACCAAACCTGACCCGACTAATATAAGGTACAGATATGGGGATCCTGCAGACTTTGGAAATTTTGATGTCCAAGATTTTATCAAAATCCTCGGAATAAACCGAGTAGAACTAGATCAGCTTGTCTCAATCAAATTTGAGCCTGACCTGAATAATATCTCGACAGACTTGTTGGAAGTAGAGGAACCTAATGGAACTATTACCATTTCAGAGGTTTTAAAAGGTCTAAGCTCTAGCAGGCTAGATTTTATACACCGATTCATTAGGCTTTGGAAAAAAACAAATTGGACCATACCCGAGCTCGACCTTGTCCTCTCTAACTTGCATGACAAAAACATAATCAAAAGTCTAGATGGGGATTCGGTCTTGAGTGTATCTCAACTTGTTCACCTTCAAGAATCTCTTGATCTAGAATTGGAAGAGCTTGTGGCAATGTACAGCACGATCCCAAGATATATCCCAGATAGGGTTATCCTAGAAGAAGATAAGGACAAAAAATTATTTGAGCCAGAAAATGACGAGGACAAAAAATTATTTGAACATCTGTTTGTAGCCGAAGATCTTTTTGGAACTGATCCCGTCACGGGAGATATTAATCAAACTACCACATTTCATCATTATTACTTTAATATCTCTCACCCAGATGACCTCGAGACTGCTGAAATCATGCCTTATTTATTGGGAGCTTTTAGAATAGAAGAAACTGAGCTACTCTCCTTGTTTGTCCTTTTGAAAAATGAGATTCCCTTTGATGATAAAGGCGACTGTAAGCTCGATTTGGAAAAAATCTCACTTTTATATCGACATTCAAAGATTGCAAAATCAATGAACCTTTCCATTGTTGATTTTGTGAAATCCATAGAAATAATATTTGGTTCATCCTCGTTTACGATAAACCAACTAGATCATTTTCATAAATTGACAGAGTTTAGCGATTGGCTTGTAAATTCACCGTTAAGTGTGCCGGAATTGCACTTTGTCTTGATGGGAGAGGAGAATATTTCTGTATCCTATCAGAGTGATCTAGATTCTATCGGAATTGCTATGCAGGAGATCATTGGTCTGGAGGAAAACAAAGCCGATGCCTTCAAAGACTATCTTTTAGATACCTACGCATTGTCGGAAATTCAACTGACCGGAATATTAGGGTGGTTTCAATTGACCCTAAAAGACTTGGAAAGTTTGTTTGATGATAATTCTATAGAATCTTCTGAACTGGAATATTTGTTTGAGGTTGTAAAAAAAATTGAAAGAATGAAGCTATTGATAGATAAACTAGAGATATCAGACGATACACTTGATTCGATTTCTTCAAGAGCAAAGCTTTTGGGAATTGATGACTTGGGAAGCATGAATCTGGAAAACATAATGTCACTTGTTTTTCTTGTTAACAATTTACCAGAAGTTCCTGAGGATAAGGACATGTTCTGGACAATTATGCAACACTATTGGAAAAACAAAAAATCATTTTCATCCGAGGATATAGAACCATTAGCTAACCTGATAGAGCATGATAAAATCCTAGTCGACTCGCTTTCAAAAACATTGGATTTCTCAGATTCTCCAATCAAGGCTATAGAGCATCTACAAAAGGCTACTAGCGTTTGCGAAACTCTGGGAATTAATGGAACCTCTCTTCAAAAGATTGCCGATGATTCTAACTATCTGGCACTGAAATCCGCAAGAGACGTAGTACTTGGTTCTTTTAGCTCCAAGTACGATGATAATGACACAAGAGATGAAAAACTAGAACCCTACCAAGATGAGATCAATTCCAAGAAACGTGATATTCTTACTGATTACATCATTGCCCATAAGAAGGATACTAAATTCGAGGACCATGATGAGTTATACTCTTACTTTTTGCTTGATGTAAAAATGGGACCATGCAACCGAACATCAAGACTTGTGGCAGCAATTTCGAGCCTACAACTTTACGTTCAAAGAATACTCTTAAACCTTGAACAATCTGACCCTGAAATGAACCCTCAAATTTCGGACATTTCTGTACCGCCATCATCGATTCCCCCTGATGAATGGGAGTGGAGGAAAAATTACAGGGTATGGCATGCAAATAGGATGGTATTTCTTTATCCTGAGAACTACTGTTTGCCCTCCCTTCGCGACGACAAATCCCCAATTTTTGAAGAGCTTGAAGACAATCTCCTTCAAAAGGAAATTACAAAAGAGGCTGCAGAAGAACTCTACAAAAAGTACTTGTCTCAGCTAACTGAGCTAGTCGGTCT
>CAZPXJ010000202.1:0-4805 GCA_964590855.1 uncultured archaeon | reverse complement strand
CTTCCAGATGGAAGCAGTTTACGCGATTTAATTGAAGAAAGAAGAAAAACTAAAGCAACCAAGAAAGGTAAAGATGAAACTATCGATAAACTAGAAGATGAAATATCAGAAATATTGGAATCTTTAAAGGAAGATGGATTATTAGAATAGGGTTGACACCATAATAAAGATAAAATAGCGATAACACCAATATTAATATGGAGTATCTACGATGCAGAATAAACTACGAATACTTTTATGTGAAGATGATGCAGATATTGCTTTTCTAATTAAGATTAATATTGTGAAAGCTTATCCTGATGCAGAAGTATTCATTACCAAGACAAAGGAAGATACTCTCAAGTTACTTTCAGATGAAAATTATGATATTGATGTAATTTTATTAGACTATCTTTTAGTTAATACAACTGGTTTGGAAATTTTGGAAGAAATCAGAAAAGTTGCAGAAATTCCAGTACTGATTATTACAGGACAAGGTTCTGAAGAGGTGGCTGTAAATGCAATGAAGATGGGTGCTTCAGATTACATTGTAAAGAGAGGAAGATTCTTCAATCAAATTCCAAATGCAATTGACAAAGTTACGAAAGTCGAATCGAAATATGATTTAGAAAAAATCTTTGTATCATTTTATCGATTTGGAGAATCAGGAACAGAGCCAATTTACATCGAAAAAATCCCTAGTGAGTACGAATCTATAAGAGAAACAGTCACTTTAGCTTTGGGTGTACTACTTTTTACAATATTCGGAATGGGAGAGCTTGAAATGCTCGAAACTGGAACAATTTCTGGACCAGTGAAAATCCCCAAAATGAAACAATATAATGCTACAAGTTTTCTGTATGTTGTCAAAGACAAGGATCAAAAGGATCCCAGATTTAGAGGTGTTGATTATTGTATTGTAGCTTTAGGTTATCCTGCTGAATATTCTGATCTGGTGTATGGAATAGATAAAATAAAAAATGTCCTCAGTAATTTCTTCGATACTGTAAATGACATTTCAGAAGTTTCAGATCAAGCTGTTATGGTTGAAGAGCAGATTTATAATATCATTCGCAGATTCTAATTTTTCTTAAGAGTGTTAAAAGCTTCTTTGTATTTTTGAATTATCTTAGGTATCTCATTTTCCCAGTTGAACTGATCTTTATAGGCTTTAGAAGCTATATCTTTCATATTATTTAGCTTCTCCCTATCAGTGTATACATCAAGAATTGCATTAGCTAATTCTTCTGGAGAAGTTGGATCTATGAGTATACCAAGTTCTTCACGACCAATTATTGATCTTTTTAATCCTTCGAAATGAGAACCGATGAATGGTACTCCAGCAGAACAATATTCGTATAATCTGTTCGGGATTCTGAGATAATTATTCTTTCCTGGTTGAAAAAGAATTAAACCTATATCGCAAGCACGCATAATAGAAAGAGCTTCATGATAATCCATCCACCCAGTTACAGTACAGTATTCTTCTAGTTTATACTCAGAAATTAGTTGTTTCGTGGGCTCAAGTGAAGTTCCTGATCCCATTATTAAGAACTCAACTTCAGATGGTTTCAGTTGTTTGCTAAGAATTTTTACAGCTTCAATTGTGACATCATACCCGAGATTGTGATACATAACACCAAAATGTACAACTCTGAATCTCTTACTATCTTTGAATTCTTTTGGAATCTCTTTTTTATGTGCCTCCTCAACATCCAACTTTGAAGGATAATTTGCTATCCAATCACTTTCTGCTTTGTATTTTCTTTTCAGATTTTCAGAGTATGTGATTCCAGCTGTAATTATCCCTGTTACTTTTTTAAGATAGTATCGTTCAACCATGGAATATCCCCATAATCCTAGAATTCCATATGTTTCAGACATCTGCTCGGGGAAGTTTTCATGACTATCATATATTGTGATTTTTGTATTCTTTCTTAATCTGGTAGCAAGAGGTAGAACGTTTAGATCATGCAGATGAATAATATCGAATTTTTGATTACCGATTAATTTTCGAACATTTTTCCAGAATTCAAAATATTTGAAAAACAACTTTTTACTGCTTGGAACTCTCTTAATAGTATAACCATCTCTTTGTTCTTCATTGGATAGATCATTTTTTGGATTTGTACCAATTACTGTGACTTTATGACCTTCCTTAGCTAGAAACCTTGCTTCTTTTTCTACTCTAACATCGGGTGCTACTGTGCTTAAAACAACCATCAAAATGTTCCAAGATTCATTGCTCATTGAAAGAGGAGCAGTTTATCGCTTTAAGAAATTTTTGTTCGTTAAATATTTAAAGAATGAAATAGAGAGCAAATTGATGACAAAAGATTATGTCTTCCCAGAAGGCTTTCTCTGGGGAGGAGCTCACTCTGCATATCAGACTGAAGGAAATAACTTCAACAACGACTGGTACTTGTTCGAACAAGTACCTGGTAATATAAAGAATGAGGATAAATGTGGAGCATCTACCAACCACTATGAGCTATTTGATCAAGATCATCAGTTACTCAAAACACTGAATCATAATACATTAAGAACAGGAATTGAGTGGAGTAGAATAGTTCCTCAAGAGAATGAAGTAAACGAGGAAGAAATCGAACATTATCATAAAGTGTTTGAATCACTTAGAAAGAATAACCTTGAAGGTTTTGTTACTCTCTACCACTTCACTATACCAATATGGTTCGAAAGAAAAGGTGGATTTTTAAAAACAAAAAATCTGAAGTATTTTGAAGCATACTGTGATACAATATCAAAAAACTTTCCTGAGATTAAATTCTGGAATCCAATAAATGAACCTGGTGTTGTACCATTAATGGGCTATTTCTATGGTCAGTTTCCTCCTGGAAAGAAATCGTTTCTAGCATATGCGAAAGTTTATCGTAACATGATGAAAGCTCATGCTCTTGCATATAGAAGCCTAAAGAAATACAATCCTGAGAGTCAAATTGGTATTGTTAAAAGTTTTCCTTATTTCTATCAAAGAGACTACGGCACATTTTGGCAAAGAAAGATTGTTTCAGCTATAGATCATGTTTACAATCAGGTTGCTATTGATGCAACTATTAAAGGCAAAGTACCATTCATCCCTTTAGTGTATAAAAAATGGTTGAAAGACACAAGTGATTATTTTGGTGTAAATTACTATAATGCGGTTTATTTCAACTTTAAATTTGGGTTTCCTATCAGTATGGAAAACAAACATCCTGATGATAAAGAAATTACTCAGTTAGGTTATGGAATTTATCCTAAAGGATTGTATGAGAACATTATAAGGGTAAAGAAGATGTACAAAGGTCCTATCTATATTAGTGAAAATGGTATAGGCACACTAGATGATAATTTGAGACAAAGATTCATTCTTCGTCATCTATTTGAGGTTCATAGAGCTATTGAAGATGGTGCTGATATCAAGGGATATTTCTATTGGTCAACAGTAGACAATTGGGAATGGGCGGAAGGTTTTGAACCGCGTTTTGGTATGATAGGAATTGATTATAAGACAAAGGAAAGACATGTTAGAGATTCAGCAAAAATGTTTGCAGATATCGCAAAAAAGAATAAGATTGAGACATCTCTCTCGAGCAAAATATTAAATGTTTCAAAGACTGGTACCTCTTAAAAAATTTGATTAAAACAAAGATTAAATAAACCCTTTTACATCATTTAGCTTGAATTAGGTGTTAATTGATTGTACCAGGACTATGTGGATTCAATAGTTGAGAGTTGCAAAAAAGACAACAGCTACGTTATCATGCTCAAGTGGAGTAAGATTGAAGAAGTACAAAAGCGAATCCAACAGAAGAGTAAACTGACACAAAAAATTGGCAATATGGTGGAAAAGTATCAATACGGTAAACACAAGATATCTTTCTATATAACTGGGAAAATGATGCTATCTGAAGTAGAAGATATTGAGCAATTCCTTACAGAATTACTAGGTTAAGATTATGTCAAACGTTGAAAGGTTGTTAAAACAACATGGAACACCTGTCAAAGAGGTATACTTAGATTGGGAAAACGGATCAGTTGTTGATAAAGAAGTATTAGAAGCGATGATTCCAATTTATCTTGAGAAAAATTTCGGAAATCCTGCAATTACACACAAAATAGGCTGGGAGACCTATGATTTCTATGTCAAAGCTAAAACAAAAATAGCTGAACCACTAGGCGTCAATCCTCAATCATTAGCTCTGACCCATAGTTTTACTGAATCAAACAATCTAGCAATCAAAGGTCTTCTTCCTTTGAACAAGAAAAAGAAAAAGATAATCGTTTCAGAAGTCGAACATCTGAGCGTTATCCACACAGCTAAATCACTCTTCAATCAACAATATCATGTTGATATTATTCCTGTGGCTAATGATGGTACAGTCAATCTGGATGTCTTACAAGAGAAACTAGATGATGATACACTTTTAGTAAGTCTGCAAACTGCTAATCACGAGATTGGTACAATTCAACCAATCAAAGAAGCTCTTGAAATTGTGAAAGACAAAAATGAAGAAATTTTCTTCCACACAGATGCAACAGCTGCCTTTGGACGAATACCTTTAGATTATAGTAAGTTAGAAGTTGATCTTGCAACTTTTAATAGTAATAGAATTCTTGGTCCTAAAGGAATTGCGGGACTTTATGTCAAAGAAGGTTTAAGACTCAAAGCTCTTTATGAGGGACAATTAAGTGTAGAAATTCTCTCACCAGATGTAGAAAATCCAGCATTACTTGCAGGTTTCGCTAAAGCTGTAGAATTGCAATTCAAGAATTTTGATCAAGTTAAGGCTAACATTACTAGACTTAGAGATAAATTATTATAT
>CAZPXJ010000201.1:0-5083 GCA_964590855.1 uncultured archaeon | reverse complement strand
AGAAGGAGCAACCCATACAGTACATAAATCACCATTTAACAGTCAGATACTTGATCATATCATCGTTTTCATTTCTGAACTATTGAATCCACAAGACTCAACAGATAAAGAAAGTTATCAGAAGATAATCACTTTGAAGGACTAAGCTCAAACTTATTTCTAGTAAAGTCTAAATACTATTACTCTAAACTGGTTATTTAATGAATGAGGTTACCTTTAGTTATGACAGAGAAATAATTTTCAAAAGATTGAACGACTCAATAAAAATTGTTAGAGTTATTTTATCTAAAACCTATTCAACGGAAGAGATCGATTCAATCCTTGAAGGAACTATTGAAGAAGTTGACACCCTTCTACCTGAAATTCCTTACATTGGAGGGAAAGAGAATTTCTCGCTAAACGATTTCTTTGATTCGATACTTATGCTAGCTCTTTTCAAACAATTGAAAACCAAAGGTTCTGCAGTTCGAGATATTGGACAAGTGATGTATGAGATCAGAGAACTGCAAGCTTCTCAACAATCCAAATTCTCACGATTCTTGTATTCAAAACTTCTATTTACATCTTTTATCAAGAAATCTCAAAGAAAGAAAATAGATATAATGCTAGAGAAAAATTATCCTGAAAATTGGAAAATGGAATATGTTGAAGGTGACGGAATTGAATTCGACTGGGGTGTAAATTTCCATGATTGTGCAGTTCGTAAATTATATCTAAAGCATGGAGGAGAAGAATTGCTACCTTTTGTGTGTATGTCAGACTATGCTCCTTTTCATGCAATGAAAGGAGTTGAATTTAAGAGAACTCAAACTCTTTCAGGAGGAGGAAAGTATTGTGATTTTAGATTCAAGAAAGGAGGATCAACACCTAGAGGGTGGCCTCCAGAAGAAAGAGAGGATTTCGTATACAATAAAGATTAACTATCTTCAATTATTGCAATTATATCTTTGAATTTAGATAAGTATTGGCTAAATTCCTGTTTTCCCTTTTCTGTAATAAAAATAAATGTTAGAGGTCTTTTTGAAAAAATAATTTTCTTTTTTTCAATGAAATCTTCGTCCAATAATATATTCAATCTGGTAAAGCAGGCGATGCTGTGAAACTAGTTGATGGAGTACTATCCTCACCTAAAAGAGGAGTAAAATCAGATTCAGTGGAGATTTGAATGTTATAGTTTGTAGCTCCTGGTACGGATGACCAGGTAGCAGTTGGTGTATTATCTGAAGTATAGGATCCATTAGCTGGTGTTATAAGTACTGGCGCGGCAGTGGCAGATACATTCTCAATCATCCAAGTGAAGGTTGAAGTAAGTAAAATAATTGAGAACAAAATAAAAGTAATTTTCTTGATGTGTCTAGATATTGAATTCATCCAACCCATTTTGATTTCTTTGCTTATATCTTTTTTGGGGTGTATATTGATTATGACTTATTCAATAAAAGAAAAAATGGAAAAAGAAGCTAGAAACTTTTTAATCGCATGCTTCTATGACTTCAGATTCTTCTGACCCTTCATAAACATCGAATTGACTGTTGTATAAATCTGCATAGAATCCACATTGAGCTAGCAACTCTTTGTGAGTACCTTGTTCGACGATATCTCCTTCATTCATGACCAGAATTAAATCTGCATTTCGGATAGTGGAAAGACGATGTGCAATAACGAAACTTGTCCTATCTTTCATTAGTTTATCCATTGCTTTCTGAATAAGTAATTCAGTACGAGTATCTACTGAGCTAGTAGCTTCATCTAGAATTAATATTGGTGGATTAGCTAACACTGCTCTTGCTATTGTTAAAAGCTGCTTCTGTCCTGCAGAGATGTTGGTTACTTCCTCATTAATCTCCATATGGTATCCTCCTGGTAAAGTGTGCACAAACTGGTCAACATAAGCTGCTTCAGCTGCTGTAACAACTTCTGCGTCATTCGCTTCTGGACGACCATAACGGATATTTTCTAAGATTGTTCCATTAAAGAGCCAAGTATCTTGGAGAACCATACCAAACATATCTCGCAAGTCAGTACGAGTGAAATCATAGATATTAGCTCCATCAACAAGGATAGAACCTTCATTTACATCGTAGAACCGCATGAGCAGTTTAACCATGGTAGTCTTACCTGCACCAGTTGGTCCAACGATTGCAATTTTCTGTCCAGGCTTGGCTACTGCTGAGAAGTTTTTAATGATGATTTTATCAGGGTCATAACCAAATTTCACATTTCTGAACTCAACTTGTCCAGTTACTTTCTCTAACTTGAATGGTACTTCTGTTTCAGCTATCTCTTCTGGTTCTTCTATAAATTCAAACACTCTTTCTGCAGCTGCAGCTGTTTGTTGTAGAGTATTTGAAACATTAGCTAATTGAGCTATTGGTTGAGTAAAAGATCTAACATACTGTATGAAAGCTTGAATATCACCTACCTCTAGCATACCTTGAATGGATAACCATCCACCTAAGATAGTGATACCAACATAACCAAGATTACCAACAAAATTCATCAAAGGCATCATTAATCCAGAGAAAAACTGTGACTTCCAAGCTGATTTGAAGAGGCTTTCATTATAAACTTCAAATTTCTCTTGACTTCTTTCTTCACCATTGAATGCTTTCATCTCTACATGACCTCCATACATCTCCTCTACATGGCTATTGACATGTCCGATATATTCTTGTTGTGCGTCAAAATGTTTCTGAGATTTCTTGATTATGAAAGCGACAAGTCCTCCTGATAGAGGAATAATTGCAATTGCAAGTAGTGTCATCTGCCAGCTGATAGTGAACATCATCACCATAACACCAACCACTGTTATAGCTGATGTGATGATTTGAGTTATACTCTGACTCAGCGTTTGATTTATGGTGTCAATATCATTAGTTATTCTGGATAAAATTTCACCTTGAGTGGTTTTATCAAAATACTTTAGCTTCATCTTGTTGATTTTTTCAGCAATATCTTTACGGAAACGATAAGCAATATTAGTAGAAACGTTAGCCATTATCCATCCTTGAATATAACTAAGTAAAGATGCAGTAAGATAGAGGGCTAATACAATATACAGAAGTTTGCTTATTGCATCAAAATCGACTTCACCAGTTCCATTTATTGAAGCTAGCAATCCTTTAAAGAGTTCAGTGGTTGCATCACCGAGAATTCTTGGTCCTAGGATGGTAGCAGCTGTAGATGCTGCAGCAATAATAATTGCAATGAGAATGACTATCTTGTATCTTCCAAGATATCT
The DNA here is from genome assembly GCA_964590855.1 of uncultured archaeon. GTDB lineage: Archaea > Asgardarchaeota > Heimdallarchaeia > Heimdallarchaeales > Heimdallarchaeaceae > UBA460. Next base: position 1,842 of record CAZPXJ010000201.1, on the reverse strand, counting down.
GATGAGTTTCTTCATTGTTCCTTTGAAATCGCTAGGCTTATCACCTTTCATCATTCCTCTCATTGGACCTCCTCTAGGTTGTCTTTGTCGAGATCCTCTTGGTGGTCCGTGACTCATAGTGATTCCTCCAGTTCAAGTTGTGATATCGCAATCTCCCGATAAATCTCATTTGTTATCATTAACTCATCGTGTGTTCCTTTACCAACTATTTTTCCGTCATCTAAAACAATGATTTGTTCAGCATTCTTTATTGTAGAGACTCTCTGAGTTACTATGAATAATGTACTATCCCCTGTTTTTGTTTTGAGGGCTTTACGCAAAGCTGCATCTGTTTTGAAATCAAGTTGTGAGAAACTATCATCAAAAATGTATATTGGTGCTTTTTTAACAAGTGCTCTTGCAATTGAAAGTCTTTGTTTTTGACCTCCAGAAACATTCATTCCACCTTGAGCAATCTCGCTTTGAATCCCCTCTTCTTTTGATGAGACAAACTTAGTTGCTTGAGCAATATCTAATGCTTCCAGCATTTCTTGCTCATTCGCTTCTTCATCAGCGAAAAGCAAGTTCGTTTCTATCGTTCCAGAGAAAAGGTTGCTTTTTTGTGGAATATAGCCAATTTTATCTCTAAGATCATGTTGGGTCACTTCTCTTATATCTATTCCATCAATTAGTATTGATCCAGCACCTACCTCGTAAAATCTTGGAATTAAATTCACTAGAGAGGATTTTCCTGAACCAGTAGAACCAATGAATGCGGTAGTTTCTCCAGATTTGGCTGTAAAAGTAATACCCTCTACTACACATTTTTTAGCACCAGGATAAGAGAAGCATACATCTCGAAATTCTACAGTCCCTTTGAAAGGTTCTGGGAATTTCTTCGGATCTTCTGGATCATTTATCACTGGTTCTGTTACTAGAACTTCGTTGATTCTATTACCAGAAACAAATGCTCTTGGTAGAATAATGAACATCATTGTTAACATAAGGAAAGCAAACACTATTTGCATCGCATATTGCAGGAACGCCATCATATCCCCTACTTGCATAGCTGCTTCTGCAACTCTATGTGCTCCTACCCAAATTATTCCTACTGCGAGTCCATTCAAAACAACCATCATAACAGGCATTAAAATTACAAATACTCTTGTCACGAATAGGCTTACAGCTGTTACATCTACGTTTGCTTTATCAAAACGTGCTTCTTCATGTTTTTCCATGTTAAACGCTCTAATAACAAGCATACCTGACAAACTTTCTCGAGCGACTAGATTTAGCTTATCTGTTAGTTTCTGTATTATCTTAAACTTTGGTAAAGCAATGAAGAAAACAATTATGACCAGAGTAATAAGTATACCAACTGCTGCTCCAATTAACCACCACATTGACCTACTCTTAGCAAGAGCATTGATTATTCCTCCAACACCTAATATTGGTGCATAAAAGACCAAACGCACAAGCATGTACATTGCCATCTGGATTTGAGTAATGTCATTTGTTGAACGGGTAATTAATGAAGCAGTAGAGAATTTATCGAACTCTATACTTGAAAAATTCTCGATTTTTCTAAACAATTTGCTTCGAATATCCCTGGCCCATCCAGATGAAGTTCTAGATGCTAGATAGCTTACAGCTATTGTACAAATAACAGCAAGAAATGTCATAAGTAACATCAGCCCACCAGCTTTGAGAATATATAAGGTTTGAATCTTATCTGTGTTCATCCCTATCGCTTCATACTCGAACTTGACAGCAACAGCCCCTACTTGATAGAGTAAAGATCCACCTAAAGCTTCGAATGCTAATGTTACCATATCAACAATCATCGTTAAATTCACAGGTGGA
>CAZPXJ010000200.1:0-5098 GCA_964590855.1 uncultured archaeon | reverse complement strand
GGCGGGATTAGTATTATCATAGACATCAAAAGACGATACTATTCCATCCATGTTTACATCCTCAACATGATCCTCTTCATACAACCCATCCCCATCGTCATCCCAAGGACGGAGATTCTTTCTTAGCCAGTAATCACCTTGATCAACCACCACATCTAAAGCATCAGGATTTACCGTGGGGATGATGTAAATTTCTTGGTAGTCAATAAAATCTGTTATCATGGAATCTATTTGGTAATTATTCAACAAATACAAGATGAATCTCAAAGCTGTCTCGGTTGAGATCTGTTCTCTTCCGTGATGATGAGCGCAAACAAAGGTTTTAGCTTTTTGATATGTTCGTTCTTCATTTGTTATCTTCAAAACACGTAAATCTTTTCCCAGATAGCTTTGTCCAATTACTTCCACATCAACGAGTTCAGGTACTAAAGATTGGAATCTGTCTATTTCTTCATCTACTCCTGTAGAATTATGATAAGCATTTTCGTAAATTAATGAAATATTTGCCCACTCTCTAGTTAAAATTGGATAGGATTTTTCGGTTATAGTAATAGTATTTGTAGCTCCCGAAGCAGGGATTGCAAATCCTGTAATCATCAATAATATTAAAACCAAAAAGAGGGAAGATTTCTTAAAAGTAATCCTCTTCATGTGCCAATTTTACTACACACTCTTATATAGTTTATTTGAAGATTTGAAGCAACTCATTAAAAACTTATTAAGTGTAAAATCCTTTCAATCCTATGAAAGAGTCTGTTGAAATCGAATTTCTTATTTGGAATGAAGTTGAAGAAATTCTCCCCAATTACGATATTGTTTTAATTGCACTTGGTGCTCGTACTAAAGAGCACGGTCCTCATCTTCCACTTAACAATGATTACCTTATGGCAGAATATCTGAAAAAACAAGTGATCAAGGAAATTCCTGTTCTAGTTCTTCCAACATTGCAATATGGGTTCTATCCCTCTTTTCTTGAGTATCCAGGTTCGGTTTCTATCCAAGCTGAAACTTTCAAGAATGTTATTATTGACATCTGTAAATCTATGAGTGATTATGGCAAGAAAAAGTTCTATATTATCAATACAGGTATATCTACCTTAAAACCACTTCAAGCTGCATCTGAAGAATTAAGCGCGAAAGGTATTTTACTCAAATTTCTTAACTTACTTGATGTTGACAACAAGTTAGATGTCCTTGAGCAAGAGGGAGGAACTCATGCGGATGAAGGAGAAACTTCAATCATGCTTCACATGGCCCCTGAAATCGTTGATATGACCAAAGCTGTAAAAGATTATGACCCTAGACCAAATAGAAAAGGGTTAACAAGGAACCCGGATGGTAAGGGTGTTTACAGCAAAACGGGAATCTTTGGTGATCCTACTCTTGCTACCAAAGAAAAAGGAAAAATAATCACTGATCTTTTGATTGAACATATTCTGAAGGAAATTAGAGCTCTTAGTAAATCTGATTTATTCTGACGCTTCTAATAAAAATTCTTAAATGATCCTTCAAATCACAATCATTTTATTCTTTGTTGAAGTAATTATTTTGTGAAATTCTTCCTTTTGTAATTCTAGTGTTTCTGTATTTATATTTGGATGAAGTACGACACTGTCAGATTCCCACACTTCTCTATCAACAACGAAAATAACTTCATTTTCTGTGTCATTAATAAGACCTAAAGCAGAAACTGCTCCTGTTGATAATCCTAGATATTTCTCGAGTTCTTCTTCTTTAGCAAAAGTAAGTTTGGAGCCATTTAAGAGAACCTCTAACTTCTTGAGTTCCATCCTCTTGTCTGAAGGCATTGTAACCAAGAAATATCTTCTAGCTCCAGTCTTCTCTTTAAGAAACAGGTTTTTGCAATGCAATCCTGGAATGAAACTACAGTGCTTTTTTGCCTCTTCAACCGTAAAAACCGCTGGATGAGTATGGAGTATATATTTAATGTTCCTTTCTTCTAACCACTGTAGTAACTTTTTTTCCATGCTATTCACATTGTTTTGTTTTAAGGTTTGTATGGTTGAAATTCTTTACCATGTAATTCTTCTCTTTCTTTTTCTCTTGTTCGAGCAAACCAGATGAAAAGTATAACATTGGTTAGCATAATTACAATAGCTACAGTAAGAAGTATCCAAAGTTGCTCAAAGATATTGGTAAAATATAATGCAAGAAAAACACCAAGAAGAATCGTTGAAATAATAGAAGTGATTATGTAGACCTTTTTTGCTTTGGGATCCATGATATGGTTTATTTGAAGTGTATAATTAAGTTTTTTCTAAAAAATTAATCTTCATCTACACAACTTGAAGTCACTTTACCAGTTTCCTCATCTACTTCCACATCACATTTCTCACATTTTCTTCGATAAGCAAACCAATAGAGATACCCTACTAGAAATACTCCACCGATGATATTTCCAAGAGTTACTGGGAGTAAATTATTAAGGAAAAAGTTCCCCTATGTTAAATTGCTTAAGTCTAGAGTTCCAGCTGCAGCAATTATCGGTTCTACTCCTTTAAGAAATAGACCTAGTTTCTCTTTCAAATCAATCATTAGTAACTATATATGGAGACATACAAGAGTTATGGGGAGACTAATTCAAGACAATAATATTGTAAAAAACCTGATAGTGTTTGATTCATCTTTTATAATTTGTCCTCCTTATACATACACTGGCTAATGATAACAATATAAGAAATGTCAATAAAATTGAATATGCACTCGTCTCATCTGTTCTCTTTTGTTCTTCTATTGTGTAAATCACTGTATCAAACGCTTTGTTCTCATATTTGTCTGTTACAACAATAGTGAAATTATACTTAGCAGAAATATAGAATTCAAACAATATTATAACAGAAGTCTCACCTATGGAAGATTCCCAATCAGCTTCAAAATGAAGAGATTCATTGATATATATCCAATAATGACCTGATGAACTTGAATCAATTATATACCATTCTAAACCAACAATTTCATCACCACCAGGTGGAATAAGCAGCATATTTGAGATCATAGGAGCTTCATCATCTGGTGTAGTGGCAACGATATTGAGCTTGGATATGATACCCGAATATACATCACACACCCATATGTTTCCATTATCATCTATAGTTATACCCCAAATGTCAACAAATGGTAATTTATATGTGAACAGCATCTTCCCATTTTCAGGATTAACTTGATAGATTCTATGTTCAATAGTATCCCCAACCCAGAGATACTCCCCATCATAAGCTAGACCTTTGACATTTTGCCCAGGCCCCAAAAAACTCTTCATGATTAACCCATTAGTTTTGTTGAGTTTGTACATCATATTTGCTCTGCTGTTTGCAACCCAAAAACCATCATCTACAACAGCCATTCCTGAAGATGGCGAGAAAGGTAGCATTATCCAATCAAGCACATCAAAAGAATTATTACACTTATAGAGACTGAATGGCTCTTTCTCTGAGTACCAAAAAACATCTTCTGTAGTAGTTAAACCTCTTGGTTCATCCGTAGGAAGAGTATGATTTTCTACTACTTCTCCTGAAACTGGATCGATTTTGTATATCCTATCTTTTCGATCATTTATATTCCATAAATGGTTGTCATACCATTCAAGTCCATAACATTCAGAGCTAGGAGCAGTTATAAATGACATAACTGAATCTGTAAGTATTATAGATTGGTCCACATCTGTAAAAAATTTCAGATCTCTTATCCAGAATTGCTGGTTCCAATTAGAAATCGACTCATCTTCCTGATAGAAATGAATAATGATAGAACTGTAGTCTTCAAGAAAGAATGTTTTATTGTAGAAACGATACCCTGTATCAATAATGGAACTATCAGTTGAATCAAATATTGACCACCATTTTATTTCTTGGTAAGTATCAGGGTCATAGAAACCCAACCTCAAATTTGCTATATAGATATTTTCGGCTTTTACTCTTCCTTCGAAAGATAAACTAAGAGTATTGTTGACTACTGGAACTTCAGTAGCTGCTCCCAATAGTACATCATACAAGCCTGTAGTTTCTTCTATATGAAACTCAGTATCATTGATTTCATAAATGTAATCAACTAAGCTGTCATTAATATCGAAAGTTTCAATCTCTCTGTCTGAGATGCCAAATGACCAATTTAGGTCAGTAATTGTGAGGTAAGAATCAAAAATATTGGTAGTGGGATTGAGAAGTGTTTCAGTATTTTGATCAAATGTATAAACGTGCATACTACTGGAAATTAGAGACACAAATACTATCAGTAATCCTATTTTGCTTTTCAAATTTATCAAATTATACTAACTCTGTATAATATTTAAGGGTGTTGAGTGGAAAATAATTTGACAATTTTCATAAAATAAAATGCATTTTCTTGCGTTTTTCTTCTCGAGTTTATAAATGAATTCAAGTAATAAACTAGTGAATCAATCTTAAGTTGGTTTATGACATGGCAATATCAAGTATCGGTACACTACCACTATTAAAGAATGGAGAAGAATACCTATCTCAGAGTAAGAAGACTCTAAAAGGTATTCACGGCGAGAATTTGCTAGACGTAGCAGTAGCGCCAGAAATACACGTTAGGATGGCCCAACCTTTGAATAAGGCCAGTTTTCACACTCTCCAAAACATACCCATTGATGAACTAGTAGACATCTTTAGTGAAGCAGGAAAAATCTTTACTCAAGATATGATTATCAATGGTTTTTCGACTTCACTAGAAGAGTGGAGCGAATTGATCACCCTTTCAACAGGCATGCCCATCAGGTATGTTAATAATGCACTAAGCATGATTCCACATGTTTTTACTAAAAAACAATTGAGGAGAGTCCTACAAGCTAACAGCCCAACGGGTGACTTAGCAATCTTTGATGATTATGTAGGAGTCCGGGGAAATTCACGATTTGGATGGAGTCCAAGAGGAATGAATGTAGGGATAGGCTTACCGGGTAATCACCCTGCTGTTAGTCTGCTTGGAACACTAATTCCTTTGTTCAAGATTCCAGCTATTATTCGAGCTAGTTCCAGCGAGCCTTTTACTTCTTTTAGAATCTGTAAAGCTCTCTGGGAAGCTGGTTTACCTCATGAATCATTATTTCATTTTGTAA
>CAZPXJ010000199.1:0-5109 GCA_964590855.1 uncultured archaeon | reverse complement strand
CAAATTGGCGCTTTCCTTTGAGCTGAGGGACCACCCCCATTTTTTGAGCTATTTTCGGCACCTAAATCACCATGTAGATCTCGCGCCAATTTGGTCGAAACTTCTTCTTGTTTATCTTCATCATTTATGAATTCAGACAATAATTTTTGCACTCCATCTAATGTGAGATATCAGCCCGAGCTCCATCAGTTTGAAGCAACTTGCTGAGGTTTTTGATTGTGGTTATCATCTTCATTATTCAACTATTGATCAACTTCCCATTTGGATACAATTTCTTGACAAGAGCTAACATGATATCCTCATTAGGATATTCTTGGTGCTCGGCTCTTACTATGACCCGATTATTTTTCATCCGCTTTGTGTAAATTCTGAATAAGTCGGAAATACCATCTTCAAAAGTGATATGAAATTCTTCCTTATCATATTCATCTAACGTATCTATTCCAAAGTGCCACATTTTCACAATCCATGTGGTAAACCTTGGGATTGAAACACTTGATGCATTAGGGTCGTGAGCAATCGACACACTGGCAGCATTTGTTAGGTGTATTTCTACTCTTGTTAATGCTTCAATAAGTTGAAATAAATCCGGAAAATCTAATGCAATAGGTCTACCGGAACATCCTATTGAGATACTCACGGTATCTGAGTGATGAATTGTTATCCCGATGTCAAGATATTCAAAGAAAGTTAAGGAAGGCAAACGTATGTCCTGATTGTCGTTATTCACAAGTTTAGGATGAATCATACAAAAGAGTAACCAGATTCCATTAGCTTCAAATGTGAGTCGAATGTCATGAAGGGCCTGTTTATCAAAACGACGGTTTTTAATCCATCGGTATATGGGAGTATGCTTGATTGGGAATTGATGTAATAGGAGAGCAGAACCCCCCACATGGTTAGGTGTCACACCCTTCGGGAAGGCTTTGCCTGGCAGTGTGTAAAATGCAATTCCAGAATTAAAAGCAAATTCAATCTCTCCTGCCTTCGCCAATCGTGAAAGGTAGTTTCTAATCGTTCCGTGTTCGAGCTCATATCGATTGCCGTCTACCTCGAAGCTCTTGAAGTCAATGAATGAAAAAGGCCGCTCTTCTTGAATGACTATTTCCATAGCTCTTTTTCGCATAGCATCAAGCTTACTCAACTTTGTAAAATTGGGAGACTGGAGTAACACATGCTTAGTGTCACTGTCAATTGAGGTGTCACTAAAATTCATTTTAGATCTTCTCCAGATTTACTTTTCTGATCAAGATTCCAGCACCTGTTTCTTCAACTATAACATCAGACGGTCGGTCAAGCCCATACTTTCTTGCTATCTCAATTGGAATGATTATAGTAGCACTCAGTTTTCCGCTTAGAAAAGTGGATGTAATTTTTTTGCTGGACGTCATATCGGTAATATCGGAGATTACCGAACTCCGTAATAACTGTGTCAACGTATGTCATAGTATGCCATATTTCTACAAACATTACCATGGTCTAACTGACTTCAAAAAAAGTCAATTAGATTCTGATCGCAAAGCTGTTCTCGATGCTCTTAAAATTTTAGATGCTGCTCAGGTGCAGCAGATCTATGATTATTTAAGGAAATTAAATGCTAAGCAGGCTCAAGAGCTTTATGAAAATGGAAAAGTCAATAAATCTGAAAAGGAAAAATACATCAAAGAAAAAACGCTAAGTAAACGAACTATTCATAGACACTTGAATTTCCTAATTAAAAGCGCTCTGATTGAAAAGCATGGCTGCATGTATAGTATCACTGACAGAGTTAGAAATGATATAATGTATTGGTCCCATGAATTTGGAAACGCTATTTTAGACGACCTTATGCTAAGTTATTTTCCGCATATCCTTAGATTTGATGAAAATATTGAACAACTGATAAATATTTTTGGCATATACTCAGTATACTGCCTAGCCAAGGCAACTCAACCTCCTGTTAACAACAATGGGGATCATAAAAAAAGTGTAGATAGAGACTCGCTCATAATATCCTGGGTAGACAAAGTATTCAATCCTCAAAGAATGCTAGATTATTTTATTGCAATAATGAGTAGCCTTCGGCCTGATGACTACGTTGAGCATATACGTAATAATACATTCATAAAAAGTCATCCAAAGGCTCCGGACTGGCTACTTCATAATACCAGAAAGAGGCTTCAACAATATTCGAATCCTAAAGATATTGCTTGGAGAGACGATGCTGGCCTTGAGTTCAGCCCAGAAGATGCTCACGCCATTCGTACCAAGAGATTTTGGAATTTAATATATTCGAATGCAAACTCTAATAGTGAAATCTCACGGGAATCAAATTTTATGCTAGAGGATGATACAATTCAGAGAATAACCGATGTACTCAAGAATAAATACTACTATTTTTACGAAGGAATAAGACAGAATACCCAAAGCGGCGATTTTATTGAAATGACCAATAGAAATCAGATAGCATTTGAAAATCGACTTTCAGCAGCAGATAAATTAATTGACAATATCGGTTGATTTAATCTGATACGAAAAGTTGCCTAATTTTTTTTCTGCTTAAGCTCCTGTACTTCTGCCATAAGTTTCATGACCTGATCTGACAGTGTAACTAGTGCATCATCTTTTTCCTGTAATTTAGCCTTTAATAGATAATCATTATTATTGGTTTTTTCAACTAATTCTTCCACCTGCTTCTGCAGAATGGAGTCGTTACCACCAATAGATAACAATGGAATAGCCTTAATGTAATCATCTAAGACGTCACGTTCTGTTGGTTTATAATATGATGACGAAATACCTATATCATGACCCATAGTTATTTCGACATTAATTGGCTTCATGATCTGCTCTGCTCTCGATTTGTACAGCTTTCGATATCCATGTGCTATTTTCCACTCATGTCGATTTGCGCCTTCCGTCAAAGGCTTGCGGATTCCCTGTTCCCACACAGCTCGTTCAAGCAGTCTCTTGATGCCGCTACTCTTCAGCTTCTTTGGGGAAGTAGCCAGTCCCCATCTTGCACCATAGTTCATGTTTGTTGTCTGCCACAAGTCACGCATAAGCCAAGAGTCTCCTGTAATCCTCTCGCCATAAGATGCTCGAAAATCAATCCATCCTTTTAACGCACTATAGGCTTCAGGAGTTATGAAAGTGTAATATTCCTCTACATCGCCACTGTAAACTTCTAATTTGGCGGCAACGGTTTTTCCCTCATCGTTACTTACTGGCTTCACATGTTTCCACTTCAGATAATCCCACGCACCAAGACGAATGCCGGAGGAAACCATCGTGTAGACAATGGGTTTTATCCGTCGATCCGGATAGTCAACAATTCTGCGAATCTCTTCAACGGTTGGTGCCCGATCCTTTGATGATTGTCTGGCTTTCGGCAGGCCCTTTGTTACTTTCTTCCAAGGAATATTCAGGTCAGCACTATCACAGAAGGCCTTTAGAGATTTCACAGAATTCCGCAAGGTGCCGGCGGCTATTTCACCTTTTTCTACTCTTTCCTTTTGAAACTGAAGAATGGGGGTGCTCTTTTGGAAACGAATCATAGAGAATATGAAAAGTTAAGTTCTTGGAACCAGAAAAAGTGCAAGCATGACTACAGGCTGTATTCAAACAAATCTAGTTCAGAGAAATATGACAACAAAATATGGCATTGTCGTAAATGTCACAAAAATAAGCCTGTAACACTCGGATAATGATGTTATATTGTTTTCCATATGCAAAACATGATAGTACGTAAGAGCCTGAGCCGCGTTGGCAAATTGAGCCAAGGGGTTATGGATTATCCAGAATTCCATCTACTAGTAACTCAATCTTCACAGCATAAGATACATACACTCAACCTTCAGAAATTTTTTCTATGTTTCGTTTTCATTCGATCCAATTCTGCCGCGAGCTTCATTACCTGATCCGACAATGTAGCTATAGCATCCGAATTAACTGTTTCTCGCTCTTTGATTTTGTCTATCTCATGAGCCTCTGCTCGTAGTTTACGCGTATCATTAATCGACAACTGATCAACTACCTTGAGGTAGTCATCTAGAAGGTCGTTTTCTGTAGGTCTGTAGTAAGAATCGCTTATACCAGTGCTGTGGCCCATTAGAGTTTCTACATTAATTGGTTTCATCCCGCCCAGCTCGCATTTAGTCTTGAAATACTTTCTAAAGCCGTGGACAGAGAATTCATGCCTACGCATTTTTTCTGATCGTATTCCTATTGAATAGAATAGCCGATTGTAATACTGCCTTACTGCAGGGGGAGTCATCGGAATGACATTCTTTTCTGCATCTTTCTTCCCATGACCATACATCCCCCTTACTGGATCAAACTTATCACGGAATAGCGGCGATGTGTGGCTTAATTTCTCGCCATGATCTCTTCTAAATTCCAAATATTTCTCAAGAGCATTCAGCGCTTCTGGTGTAACAAAAGTAGTGTATTTCTCTGGTTCACCATTGTACGCAATTATTTTACCCGCCACGATCTTTCCATCGGAGTATATCGTAGAATAGTCGGAAATCCTTAGTGATTCTATTACTCCTTCCCTTAATCCACCGGTAAGAAGGATTAACGTAAGTGCCTTCCCTCTGGCGTCAGCTGCATCCACTATATCTCTGATCTCATCTACTGTTGGGATCCTATCGAGGGCATAGCCTCTTGCTGGAGGAAGGAGGCGACGTATCTTGTTCCAATTAAGTGACACATCATTCATCTCTAAGAGCAGTTTGATTGCCTTCAGTGGATTACGAATAGTAATTTTTGTTATCAGACCTTTGTCTGCTCTGTGTACCTCCTCATTTATGTATGAAATAATTTTCTTTTCTACAACCTGTGGGTTACTTTTAGCAATCCTGACAAACGAGTCAGGATCCATTTCAATCCTGTTCAGGAATGCAATTAGACGCCGTTCATACGGATCCCGGGTGGCTGGGTTCCTTATAGCTGCTCTGAACAGAGCAATGGACTCTCCAGACAAAAGGGATCTATCTACCTGTTTACGCGTCAAAACAATCTAGATTTACTTTGTTAGCTCTTAAATATTATGGACTCGAATCAATTTTCATTTGGGCCCAGAGGGATTCGAACCCTCGACCAACTGCTCCGCAGGCAGCCATTCTA
>CAZPXJ010000198.1:0-5171 GCA_964590855.1 uncultured archaeon | reverse complement strand
CAATAGAGTGTATTACAACAAATATTCAAGGAACTGCTAATTTATATGAGGTATTACGTAAAGGAGAGTTCGATTTACAAGGAGTTCAAGTAGCTTGTAGTAGCGAAGAATATGGTTTAGTTTATCCTGAAGAGATACCAATAACTGAAAATAACCCTATGCGACCTCAATCACCTTATGCAATAAGTAAGGTTTCAACAGAGCACTTGAGTCTTGTATATCATCGAGCTTATGGCTTACCAGCAATCGTTACACGAGGGTTTAACCATACAGGACCAAAAAGAGGATTACAGTTTGTTACATCAGTTATAGGAAGTCAAATAGCTAGAGCTTTGAAAACAGGTGAAAAGGTACTTACTATTGGCAATCCTAAACCAATAAGAGATTTCACTGATATTAGAGATATGGTTCAAGGGTATCTTCTAGCTCTTACAAAAGGTAAGAGAGGAGATGTTTACAATTTAGGTCATGGGTTTGGTATAAGTATTGAGAATTTAATCAAGATGACAGCTGCACATTTTGATATTGACATAGAAATTCAAATAGATAAAGAACGATTCAGACCTGCAGAAGTTAATGTTCTCCTCTGTGATTATTCTAAGGCAAAGAGAGAACTCGGTTACTATCCTCAGTATCCATTAACAGAAACCATGGAAAATATAGTCAATTATTTCCTGTCCAACGATTTATTCCTAGACGTACTGTAGGAGAATAAAAATGAATATCGATGAAGCTTTGAGTGAGATTAAGAAAATTGTTGAAAAGTATTTCCAAGCTAATCCACCTCTAGATATGGGGGAAAAGATTAACCTCATTAGTCCTTCGTATAATGAAGATGAAGTGGTTGAAGCTATAGAATCATTATTGTCTACATACGTAACTATGGGAAAGAAAGTATATTCTTTTGAAAAGAAATTTGCAGATTATCTGGACGTTAAATATGGAACAATGGTGAATTCAGGATCAAGTTCAAATCTAATTGCACTAGAAGTTCTTGCTAATCCTTTACTCAGGGACGGTATTCGCCCACGTGACGAAATAATCACACCTGCTTTAACATGGTCTACTACCGTTTTTCCGATTATAGATATTCATGCAGTTCCTGTTTTTGTGGACTCAGACCCAAATACACTGACAATAGATGTAGAACAACTAGAAAGTGCTCTATCTGAGAAAACAAAGGCAATCATGCCTGTTCATTTGTTAGGTTATCCTTGCAATATGGATTATATCATGGATTTTGCTGAAGATAATGATCTGTTTGTAATAGAAGATTGTTGCGAAGCTCATGGTGCAGAATGGAAAAAGAAGAAAGTAGGTAGTTTTGGAGATTTGGGGTCATACAGTTTCTTCTTTTCTCACCATATTTCTACAATTGAAGGAGGAATGGTAGTAACTGATAATGAACTTTATAACAACATGGCTAAATCTTTGAGAGCACATGGATGGGTTCGAGAAAGACCAGATCAAGAGAAACATATTGAAGAAAATCCTCATGTCGATTCAAGGTTTCTCTTTGTGAATAAAGGTTATAATCTTCGTCCTACTGAAATCCAAGGAGCTTTTGGTATTCATCAAATAGGAAAACTCGAGGGATTCTTAAAGATTCGAGAATCAAACGTGAAGTTCTGGCTAGAGGAATTGAAAGACATTACAGATTATATTCAACTACCCTCAATTGATGAAGATATCAGACACGCATGGTTTGGTTTTCCATTAAAAGTAAAGGAAAATGCACCATTTAAACGAAAAGATATTGTAGATTTCCTAGAAAGCAATAATGTGGAAACACGTCCAGTTATGGCTGGGAACATGACTAAACATCCCGCTATGAATCTTTTTAACTGGAGAAAGGTTGGTGAGTTGGAAGTTTCAACTGATGTCATGAAAAACGCTTTCTTCTTTGGAAATCATCCTGGTATTAGAGAGAAAGAAAGACAAAAAATCTCAGATTTAATCATCCAATTTGTTAAGTCTCGATAGTCTTTGTTTCCTTAACTTTTTTTCTTCTGTTTTGTAGGAAAATAAGAAAATATACTGGTACTCCTATGATTATATAGATTAAGGTTCGAATGGCAAATTCTGAGGTACTAGCCGCGAATGTTAATGTTTCGGAAAACGAGAAAACACTCAGTGTAAGTACCATGCTTCCTTGATATGTTCCTAACCCGCCAGGTAAGATTGGAAATACAACAGCTAAAAATCCTATAGATCCAGTAAGAATACCTAAACCTACTGATAAGTCTGGAAGCATCTCGTGAAGTATAAGATATATCAGAAAAGTATCAATTACAACTATAGTTAGGGACAATATAATGTTTGTTAAAATCTTGATTTTTGATTTCATAAGATTTCTAAAATAGTTATTTATTGTTTCTGAGATTTTGACTTCCACATCATCTTGTTCAGAGAATTTCGATATGAATTTTGTTAAAATTCTATCAAAGAATTTATGATATTTGATTACTAAGAAGACAGCCAGTGCAATTAAAACCATCAAGATAGCTACTATCAGGAAAATCCACATAACATTACTAATAACTTGGATTGCAAAAATTAGAACAAGAGTAAGAGCAATTAAACAGAGAGAGATTAAATCAATCACTTTTTCTACAACTAATGATCCTATATAGTCTCCAGATGAAACTTCAGGAGTAGTCTTTTTCAAATAAACAAAACGAGATACATCACCTATTCTTCCCGGTGCTAATGAATTTATTAGAAAACCTAAAGATACACCAAAGAATGATTTTACAAAACTTAGTTTCTCTATTTGCAGAAACATGTATCGAAAAGATTTCAATATCATTAGGCCTACAAAAATAGAGCAATAGATTAGTACTGTTGAGATTCGTATGTTACTTATTATTTGATTAAATAAGTCATATTTCAAGAATAGATAAACGATAAGTGATATTATTAGAGCATTTAGAAGAACGAACAGAGCTATTTTTGTATACTTATTCTGAAAAAATATCTTAGTCTTACTCCAGAACTTCTGTAGCTTTGTTCTACTTGATTCAGAATTATTTTCAGTTTCTCCCTCGTTTATGTCTTCCATTTTGTCCATGATATTATGCTCCTAAATAAGGTCTAAGATATAATTAGAGATTGTATTAAGACCCGATTTATCAATATTATCATTATACTCTGGTATCTCTAGGGTGTCTAAATTTCTAATCCAGTGCATATCCATAAATTCAGATTGAGGAAGAGTGATTGATCCACCTAACTTAAGAGTCTCATGAAGAAGAATTTGGGATTCAAAATTTGAATGAATAGGTACGAGAAGTAATTTGACTCTATTTACAATACATTCACTCAAAGTACCCCATCCAGGTTTTCCGATGTAAAAGTCACTGTTTCCAATCCAGTTTTGACTTTCTGTTTCATCAGAAGGGATGCTAGAGATTCCACCTTTAGAATCATTGATATCAGTAGTGAAAAAATGCACAGCCAATGACGGATTCTGTTTGATTATTGAGTCTAATCTCTTTAGATTGAGAGGCATATACTTACCATAGGAGATATACGCTATCTTTTGATCATTTGGAATTGCGTTTCTATGATGAAATTCTTCCTTTGTCAAAGTTTTTTCTCTTGCAAAGAAACCCACATCAATAACTTTCTTTTTACCCAATGGGATGAAACTTCTAGAATCTGAAAGAGGTAGTCGAATTAGAACATCTGATTTTCTATACGATTCATATAAACTTTGGGAGACTTCTTCTTTCTTATCAGTTAATTTAGCGTTATCCACATTTAAATTTACAAAAACTGAATGCCAATCAAAATTTGAAGTTGCGATTGAATGAAGTTTCAATGATTCTGCTACATCAAAAGCTAATGGAGACATGTCAGAATATATGATAGAATTTGAATAACCATCGATAATATCTTTTAGTATTTCTATTTTCTTGTCTTTTTGTTTAACATATAAATCGTGAGCATAAATTATAGATTTATCAATATTTGGCTCAATAGAATGTTTTTCATAGAATAATCCTAAATCTGTTTGAATTGGGATAACTCTTATTCTATTTTTTACTTCTTCAACTTCGTTTTGAAAACTTCTCATAAAAAAATCGCAATGAGCATTGGGTCCAATTAGATGAACATTTACTATCTTCGATTTTTCTAGAATATGCCTAATTATTGCTATAGTCCTTGTTAGATGACCAAATCCAAAACTTGAGACAAATACAAATAGATTAAGCATTAACTTATTTTCTTTGCTTGAATATTTAAAGATATTACTCTAGTGATTTCTTTTACTAATAATAGAAATAAATAAAAAGCGATTAAAGTCTCTTATCTCAATGACAATGAACACTTTGCTGATTTTAACTTTTAACGAAATCGAAGGATCAAAAGCTCTTTATGATAAAATACCTTTCAATCTCTTTGAGGAAGTTTATGTTATAGACGGAAATAGTTCCGATGGTACCATCGAATTTTGGAAAGAAAAGGGACATAATGTCTATCTTCAAAAGATACCGGGAAGGGGTGCAGCTTTTGTTGAAGGAGTCGATATTACAAAAGGAGAGAATATCGTATTCTTCAGTCCTGATGGAAATGAAAATCCCGAAGACATACCAAAATTACTAACAGAAATCGAAAATTATGACCTAGTCATTGCTTCTCGTTTTGGTAAAGGTGGAAAAAGTGAGGATGCTACTTGGTTTAGAAGATTTGGTAACAATATGTTTACATTTTTAGTTAACTTATTTTTCAGAGCCAAGGTAACAGATGCCGTAAATGGGTTCAGAGCGATTAAACGAGATAAATATTTGAGATTAAATTTGCCTCCTTCAAGATTTGAGATTGAATTTCAAATGACATCTAGATCAGGGAAACTCAAGTATAACATCAAGGAAATCC
The DNA here is from genome assembly GCA_964590855.1 of uncultured archaeon. Taxonomy (GTDB): domain Archaea; phylum Asgardarchaeota; class Heimdallarchaeia; order Heimdallarchaeales; family Heimdallarchaeaceae; genus UBA460. The sequence goes on along the minus strand of CAZPXJ010000198.1, from coordinate 290 downwards.
CAACTCATGAAGGGGATAGAATTGGAGGATATTCCAAAGCAGGATCGTTTTCAGTAGGTTTCAGTTATATTAAGGTTCTACTACGTGAAGTTTTCATTGGTAAAAAATTCTTGAAAAAGGAGGATAGCAAGTGAGTGAATTTATTTCTCTTAAAGGAAAAAGAGTACTTTTAACAGGTGGGAAGGGGTTCTTTGGACAACATATACAAAATGAATTGAGAAAAGAATCCCCTGAGGAGATAATACTTCCTGATATACCAGAGTTTGATTTAAGGTATAGAGAAAATGTGA
>CAZPXJ010000197.1:0-5185 GCA_964590855.1 uncultured archaeon | reverse complement strand
CTTTTGAACTGGATAAATTAAAGCATGCAAAATACTTTGATCAGGCGCAAAATGGTGTATGGGTTAGAATGGCACTTATCATGAAATTTCTAGGAGTTGAATAGGATGAATGAAGGTAAGGACAAATTAATTGTTACAAAAATCGAGAATGGCACAGTAATTGATAGAATCCCGCCAGGTAAGGCTCTAAGAATACTTGAAGTGCTGGGAATTGATGCAAATTACCCTTATACAGTAGCACTAGCTATTCGTGTTCCTTCAAAGAAAATGTCACTTAAAGATGTAGTGAAAATCAAAGGTAAAGAGCTAACTGAGAAAGATATACATAAGCTATCATTCATCGCACCAAGTGCGACTGTGAATATTATACAAAACTTTGAAGTTCAGAAAAAAGTTGAATTACATATCCCTGAACATGTAGAAGAATTCATTAAGTGTCTTAACCCAAATTGTGTTTCTAACTCCCATGAGCCTATCAACTCATCATTTGATATCATTTCAAAAGAACCGTTGATACTAAGATGTATCTATTGTGATAGAGTAATTGAAGACGAATATTTGAGTAGAAAATTATAGAAATGAGCCGATATCTTTTCTGAAGAAAAGATCCCCTTTTATTTTTGTTAGTTTCTGAACATTTTCTTTTTTTGCTGATTCAAGATCTTCTCCTTGAGTAACTAGTGCAACTGCTCTACTTGAAGTAGTTCTGATTACATTATTGTTTCGATAAACAGAAGCGTAGTATATGGCATTATTTATGGAAGGATCTACCTCTACAGCTTCATCTTTAGTTGGATTTTGAGGATAACCTTGAGGTACTAAGTAAGTGCAAACAGTAGCTAGTTTTTGGAATTCTACAATCGACAAATTCCCTTCAATTATTTGTGAGACAACATCAATGAAATTTGTTTTGAGTAGTTTTAAAACATTTAATGCTTCTGGATCACCAAACCTCACATTATATTCAATCAAGAATATACCTTCTTTGGTTTTCATAAACTGACCATATAATATCCCTTTGAAAATTTCACCAGTATGATTCTTTAACGCGTCAAGGGTTTTCTTCATTATATTTAAAGCATTTTTGTATTCTTTTTGTGAAATAAATGGTAAGTGATGATCAGGTAAACTGTATGAACCCATTGATCCTGTATTTGTACCAACATCATTATCATGTGCTCTCTTGTAATCTCTTACTAGAGGCATTGGTTGTATATTTGAACCATCAGTAAATACTTGTAAGGAAAATTCTTTTCCTTTTTTCTTCTCTTCTATTAAAAACTCTCCATCCCGTTTAATTAAGGTTTTAACATAACTTGTTGCTTCACGAAAATCATTCAAATGCTCACCAAATAGTTTTACACCTTTTCCTCCAGTTAATCCGTCAGGTTTAATCACAAAGTTTGTACCAAATTCATCTACTGCAGATTCTAGATCGTCACATGATTTGCCAATCATGTAGGAAATATTCCCTGGAATATTATAGATATCGAGTAGATACCTGGTAAAAATTTTACTACTTTCTATTTTTGCAACACTACTTCGTGGACCACAGGTTAATATACCTAGTTTATCTTCAAGATAGTCTGTAATTCCATTTGCAAGAGGATTTTCAGGACCTATAATAGCATAGTCTACATTTTTAAATTTGTTTAATTTCTCAAACTTGTTTAAATCTCCTATTCGAAATTTTTTCGACAAGTCGGCAATTCCTGGATTTTCTCTCGACATATATGAGTAGAGTTTGCCATCATTCTCTACAATCTTCTTTGCGATAGCGTGTTCTCTTGCACCATTTCCTACTAGTAAAACCTTTGTTCCCATTTTTAGACCTCTTCATAGTGGCTTCTATTGTTTAATTCTCCATTTAGATATTTGATCCTGATTTCTTGAGCATGAGCTGTTGGATAACTTCCGGATAGACATGCTGTACACAAATCAGAGAATCCTATTGATTTCTTCAATGATTCAATATTCTGATAGAACAGCTCATCGACATCTAGAATGTTTTTTATTTCCTCTATTCTATATCCTGAAGCTATCAATTCATCATCCGTAGGAAAGTCTATACCATAATAGCAAGCAAATCTAATTGCTGGACACGTAACTGCAAGATAAATCTTCTTAGCACCTAATTTTCTTAGGTCTTTGATAATCTTCTGACTTGTTAATCCTCTTACAATCGAATCATCGACAACCAGTATGTTCTTGTCTTTGATGAAAGCTGGTGAATAGAGATATTTTCTCTTTGCTACATTTGTTCTTTCTTCTTTACTCTTCATGATGAAGGTTCTTTGAAGATACCTGTTCTTGATAATCGCTTCTCTAACAGGGATTTTAAGCATCTCTGACATACTTTGACTAGCAGGTTTGGATGTATCAGGTACTGGGACAATATAATCAATCTCAAGATTAACTTTGCTTATTCTTCTGGCTAACTCTCTTCCTAGTTCCAATCTTACGTCATATACTAGTCTTTGTTCAATGTAAGAGCAAGGATGAGCGAAGTAAACAAATTCGAACATACAATGAGCATGGTCACGCTGAAGAATCTGGATATGTTTATTTTCTTTTTTGTTAAGAAGAATCAGTTCACCGGGATTAACATCTTTGAAGTTATTAATCCCCAAATTTTGTAGAACAACAGTTTCTGAAGTAACTAAGATTATATCATCAATTTTCCCCATTACAAGTGGTCTAAGACCTTTTGGATCCCTAAAAGCAAATAACTGTTTTTTGAAAATCCCAACTATAGAATAACTCCCATCCACTTTCATCATAAATTCTTTAACTACTGCTTCAAGATTACCCTCATTTTTGTTAAGCAATTGACCTAAGAAATCTACTACAAATTGTGCATCAGATTCATATGTTTGCTCTGTCAGAGAGGATAAATTAGTTATATTTCCATTATGAACTATAGTTATTTCTCCAAATTCAGAAGAAAATGAAAATGGTTGTGCGAAAGTTTCTATGTTAGAGCTATTTGTTCTAGTTCCAAAAGTTGGATATCGAGTTGCCCCTAATAGAATATCAGTTTCTTTCTTTTCATCTAGTTTAAGTAAATCTGGATAACTATCAGATTTCACAGAATTTATTATGGAAAATTCTTCATCATACCACGCTATACCACTCGCATCTTGACCTCTATGTGTAAGCATCTGGAGGAGTATTTTTCCTTGTCCTAAGGTTGTTGAGCCCTTAATTCCTAACACACCGCACATTATTCCACTACCCTTACTTTGTTTCCATTGATAGCTATTTTTCCCATCGAGAATAGAGAGATTGCTTTTGGCAATAGTATATGTTCTTCTTTCAGAATTCTTTGTGAAAGATCTTCTTCTGTATCCTCTTCCATTACTTTCACTTGCTTCTGAAGAATAATGGGGCCATCATCAACTTTCTCATTTACAAAATGCACAGTACAACCAGATAACTTCACTCCTTTATCTAATGCTTGTTTTTGTGCATGTAGCCCTGGAAAAGAAGGTAATAATGAAGGATGGATATTGATGATTTTGTTCTCATAGATAGTAATAAAATTAGGTGATAAAATCTGCATAAATCCTGCTAGTACTATAAGATCAATTTTACTCTCTTCTAACAATCTAAGCATTTCTTCTTCTGTTTCACTTGTATTTTGAAAATTCTTTCTATCAACTATGGCAGTTTTCTTCTGAAATTTCTGTGCAAGACTTAAGCCTAAAGCATCAGGGTTGTTTGAAATAATTAGAACTACTGTTGCTTCTCCCAATTTCTTCTCCTGTTCAGCTTTCAGAATAGCTTCGAGATTGGTTCCTCTACCAGATATCAATATAGCTATATTCATATTTTTCACCTAGTAAAAATTACATTGAATTTTTCGATGGAGATTATAGGATCTTCAACTATTTCGCCTATTATATGGCTTTCAAAGTGTTCAGAGAGGATATTAACAGCTTCCTGAGCTTTATCTTCAGGTACAACTACTATAAAACCTATACCCATATTGAAGATGGAAAACATTTCTTGAAAATCTATATTTCCAACGGACTGAATTTCTCTAAAAATATATGGAACTTCGCACCAGTTATCTATTCGAAAACCTAGATTGGTTATTCGAAATAGTTTCTTAAACCCACCCCCCGTAATATGAGCTAACCCATGTACAGGACATTTTTCTATTAAATCAAAAATAGCATTCACATAAATTCTAGTTGGAATCAGTAATTCATCTCCAACATTCTTTCCCCATGGAAAATCCTCACTGAGTTCATACTTTACTGAGAGAATTTTTCTAAGAATTGTAAAACCATTTGAATGAATTCCACTACTGGTTATCCCTATTACTTTGTCACCCACATTAACAGATGATCCATCAATTATCTTGTCAATTTCAACCATCCCAAGTGCAGTTCCTGCAAGATCAAACGCATTTATTTTTTCTGTAAGCAACTCGGGAATTTTAGCTAACTCTCCACCTATCAGAGGTATATTTGATAGCTTACAACCTTCTACTATTCCTTGCATAATGCCATCGATTACATCTTCTCGAAATTCTGATACTGCAAGATAATCAACAAAAGCTTTTGGTAGAATTCCCATTGATAGAAGGTCATTAACATTCATTGCTACACAATCTATCCCAATAGTATCAAACTTCCCTGTTTGTTGAGCTATCAGTAGTTTGGTTCCTACCCCATCTGTTGCAAGAGCTAATCCATGGTCACCAAATCGTATAAGATTAGCATAGTGCCCTTCTTCTGAGAGAACATCACCAAATCTGAAACTTGTTTTTACATATTGGTTAATATTCTTCAGAACCCGGGATTCTTTCAACAAATCTATACCAGCTTCTGCATAGGTTTTAGGGATGTTTATTTCTTCCATTCAAACCACTTCAATGATTGATGTTTGTGCATTTGAGTTGAAGAATTCTGATTGCGAGATAAGCTGCATTCTCGCCATTATCAATTCCTACTGTTGCTACAGGGACTCCTTTTGGCATCTGAACAATTGATAAGAGAGCATCCACCCCATTCAATGCAGCTGCTACAGGAACACCGATAACGGGTTTTCTTGTCAGTGATGCTACAACACCTGGAAGAGCTGCCGCTAAACCTGCAATACAAATAAAAATATCTGCTTTCGAGTTTTCAACTTTAACTACCAATTTATCATGATCTCTGTGAGCTGAAATATAACT
>CAZPXJ010000196.1:0-5285 GCA_964590855.1 uncultured archaeon | reverse complement strand
TCACAGTCTTCCAAGAATTCATTAATGCTCATTCTTCTCAAATCAAAATCAATCACATAAAATCCTCACAATCAATCGAATCTAGAGAAAAGGAATACTCTGAGGGGGATATTCTACTTATTACACCTCAGTTACTCCGTAATGACATTCTCAGACAGATGATTGCTCCTGATGATTTCGCATTTCTTTTCTTCTCTGATGCAATCCTGATAAAAGGTAAGCACGCTTCCACACAGTTAACAGAGATTTTTCATAAGAACTCCATCTTTGTGAGACCAGCTGGTCTTGTTCAAGAAAGATTTCAATCTGTTGAAGAATTGGAAGAAGTTTGCGAAAATCTCTTGATAACTAAAATTGAGTATATAGAAGAAAAAGCTCAACCTCCTTCTCTCTATAAACCATTAGAAGAAAAGGTTACGGTCCCAATCAACAAACCGATGTATGAATTCTGTTTTGAGGTCAACAGATATATCAAAGAATACCAGGACTTCCTGCATGAAAAGGGTGTTAATCGACCATTAGCTGTAAGGAAGGAATTTCCTGATTTTGTGGTTAGTCTTAGAAAAAAGTATGATTATGATCAACAGCAAATACTTATCAGAAAAGCTATCGAACTAATGAATTTTGTATCCATTAAAGAGCTTGTTGAGACTTCTGGTCCAAGTACTGCTCTAGCTTTTATGAAACGTTTGAGGAAAAGAGAAGAAGCAGAAGTAGAAGACAAATTTAGTAGTTTGACTACAAAATTCGCTAGAGCACCAATATTTGATGAGCTCTATTCCGAGGTTGCAAAACTTGCAGAATCAACCCATCATCCGAAACTAGATAGGATGAGTCAGTTGATATCTGAATTAAGAAATAAAACTAATTTCAGAAGATTTTACATCATTACTAATCACAAAACAGTCTTACCTGAAATAGCAGAAAAAATCAAGGAAATAGGATTAAAATCTAAAAATCTACCAAGAAGTCAAACTAAAGAACGGAAGAAGATCCTAGAGTTATTAAAAGAAAAAGAGATAGATGTAATTTTAGCTTCACATTTCATCAAAACAGATGCAGATGTAGTTATCTTCTATAATACCCCTACGAAAATTCAAACCTATCTTGAGAGCAAAAAGCATTCTCAGAAAGTCTTCTTACTTATAACTCATAGATCTCAAGAAGAGAGAATATATCACAAATTTAAGAATTGTGAGATATCTGTAGGAAAGCTAATTAATCACACTAAAATTCAAGAACGATTGATATTAAATCAACAAGTAATATTCGAGAATTCTATTGAGAAGAAAATGAGTTCTAGAACTAAAGCGTTTGTTAATTTAGCAAAATCACTCTCTAAAACTCGTGAAGGAAGAGCTGAGAAAACAGAATATTCTGAGAAGAAAGTATCTGAGATTGATGCAAAGCACATTCAATTTTTAGCTGATTGTTCCTATGCTGAAGCTAAGCAAATTTCTTCATTGCTTGAAGATAAGAAATTGAGTAGTATTGAAAATCTCTCAATCGATGAAATATCGGAGATTTTTACACGTTCTCGTGCTATTGAGATAATTGAGAATATTGAAGGAAGGAAGTATCTTGTATCAAGTTAACTCTGAAGCAGAAGAAAGCTGGGAGATAGCTAAAATCATCTTCCCATATACAAAGATGAAATCTCCGCAGAAGCAAATTATTCAATCCATTCTTTCTTCAACTCAACCTCTTCTGATTAGCTCTCAAATTGGTGTAGGGAAAACAGCTGCTCTATTAACTGCATTACTATCCCTCAAAAAACCAGATGAGAAAATCATTATCTTTGTTAGAACAAAAGCTCAAATCAATGTGTTTCTTCGAGAATTATCAAATATCTTTAGACAGATAATAAAACACTGGGATGTGCTTGAATCACATTTTGAGAATTTTCCTATTTTTGTACCTTTTCTAGGCAAAAACGAACTCTGTTTAAAAGCTAAGAAAGACTATCCTGGAGAGTTATACACGCACATTTGTAACCTCACTCGATGTCCGCTAAAAGCTAAAACTCAAAGAGCTACACTTGATGATATTATAGAATCCGTCAAGAAACTCTATGAGTCTTTTTCGGATATCATATCCAAAGAAGATATTCTAGCAAGTTTGAATTCAGACAAATATTGTCCGTATTTCTTCTCTTATTTTCTGTTGCAAAAAGCTGATGTGATTATTACCAGTTATCCCTTTTTAGAAAACAGCGCACTATTCACTCGGCTTTACTATAGCATAGGTACTTCTGTCTCAAAAACCCTTGTAGCTATCGACGAAGCCCATAATCTTTACAAACCGATCACTCAGGAAATTACTAAATCTTTTATAGAAAATGCAGCAAAAGAGCTCCCGCATCATGTTTACAACGATATTCTAAAGATGATTGATGATCAGAAAATTATCTATAACAAGTTCGACGAATATAAGCTCAAATCTTTGGAAGATGAGTTGTTTACGCTTTTACAATCCCAACTTGTCCACAATAGTCCTCCAGCATTTTATGCTTACATCGTTTATCACTTCTTACTTTCATCACAAGATAAAATCTTGCTTTCAGATGGGCAGAAATTATCTATAGTAAACATTCAACCATCTGATGTTTTAGGTAAATTCTCTGATGCTAGGCGATTTGCTTTAATGTCAGGAAGTTTTGAACCTATTCGATCTTTCCAGCAGATCTTCAAACTCCCCAACTCCAAGATACTTCAAGTTTTTCCTCCTAAAGAAGAAATAGATGCAAAATATTTTGTTTTGTGTAACCAGAAATTGAATGGAAAATATGAAAACAGAAATCACGAATATTATGTTCTAATTGCTAGTACTATTCAGAATATTTTCGAAGCAATAGATGGCCATACAATAGTCTTTGTTCCTAGTTATAAATATATGAATGAACTTGAACAAACAGGTGTTTTAGAAGCTGATATCATCGAAAACAGAGATTTAGATATTACTACACTTCAAGCTATAGTCTCAAGTTCTGACAAAAAGAAATTAATCATTTGTGTCACAGGGGGTAAAATTTCAGAAGGAGTAGAATTCTCTTTTCAAGGTAGAAGCTTAATCAAAGGGGTAATAATTGCTTCTTTACCTTATCCTCCTCCTTCTCAAGAAAACAAGATAATCCAGGATGATCTGATGAAGAAGTTTGGTCCTTCTGTAGCTAAAGAGTTCACAGTCATCATACCCATGGTTCAACGATTAGCTCAAAGTTTTGGTCGTGCAATTAGAAACAAAGGTGATAGAGCTGTCCATATACTATTAGATCCCAGAGGAACACAATTTACTCAAGATTTCCCATTTGAGAGACACAATTCAGTTAAAACCCTAAAATTGAAAATACGAAACTTTTTCAAGGTACCAGAATTTAGTTGATTGGTCAAAATGCCTGTTTCGACTGCACTGAAGAGAACCTCTGTTTTATTTTTATTTGTTCTTATTTCATCATTGCCAGCCTTAGCCGATATTAATGAAGAGCCAACTAAAAATGAGCTGGCTATCTCCATCGATCCAGCTTCTGCTTGGTCTGAAGATTATAATGTAACAGCTTTGGGGTTGATATCTGTCAGCGCTACTCCTTACAATAGCAGTTATCCTTATCATTTTACTATTCACAATGGAACCAATTATCAAATTTTAAGTAGATATAATGTTACTGGGGAGCTTTTCTTTAACTTTATCTGGGAGGGTATTTTTAGAGCTTATCTTTGGAATCCTGGGGGAGAAGAGCTAGATGTAGATTTTTCCCTTTATAGTGATGATGTATTGGATGCAGAGGGATTTGGTTATTATTTTGACTTTGAAGAAAATAGATGCTTACAAGCGACAGTTCTGTCGTATACAGATTTTATTCTTCCAATAAGCCATTTGGAACGGGGAGAGTATAAAATCAAAATCTCTACGTTTGAGGACAATGCTAATCTCAAATTCTATTTATCAGATCTTAACCCTTCCGAGGAAGAAAATTGGAAAGATAATGCAACAGCTGTAACCTGGAATGAATTCATGGAAAAGAATTTTCAGGTTGATGAAGGTTATGATTGGATAGTTCTTTCTTCACTCGATGGCTATTCTCACACCATTATTCTAGTAATGATTTATTTAGGAGGAAATGGTCTTAAGACCCAAGATACGATTATTATTGTAGTTCTAGTAGCTGCATTGATTCTTCTTTTCTCAACACAAATTAGTAATCGAAAAAAGAAAAAAAATAGGAAGAATTACTATAGTACTAAACCTTCCCGACAATGTACAAAAACAACTTCACTTGGTTTCCCAAGTCGACATCAGACATGAAGGGGGAAGGTATGTGTATATTCCTCCAGATCTAACAAATCCTGATCTTCTAGATGAGGGGTTAGTGGGAGATGAAGAGAAAGAAAATTAACTTACTCAATTTCAAAGTTTCTTGCAGTTATGATTCCCATAACAGAAATCCCAGTATGGCAAACAATAGCATTCCCAACCAAGAATGGTTCAATTCTTTTTATTTTTGGTCTCTTGGTCTTTTCTATCATCTTTTTAAACTTCTCATTTTCTTCTCTTGGAGTTGTTTCTGCCATCCAGACAGTCAGTTCATCACTTTTTTTATAACACTTCCAAGCTTCATTAAGGAGTTTTTTGCATGTTCTTTCGGTTCCAATATCCTTTCCGATTGGTTTCAATTCTCCATCTACAAGAGTTAAAACCGGATAAGCATGAAGAACATCAGCTAGGTAATATTGAATTTTCCCGATTCTGCCACTTTGGTAGATCTGTGTTAAGTCAGTAACCATAAGAAAAACTTGAACATCATTGTCTCTAAAATCTGTAATTTTCTGGATGATAGAATCAAGCTCTTCTCCTTTTTTTAGAAGTTGAACAGCTTTTAAAACAATAGCTCCAAGGAAGTAAGAAGAACCTTTAGAATCAAAAATAGTTATTTCAGGGCAATCTGCATTTTTCCTCCTGAATTGGTTAACAGTGCTTGTAACAACATTCATAGTTCCAGACAATTTAGGCGAGACATGAATCATTAACAAATGATCATAATCTTTGTTCTTTTCCAAAACATCCCAAACGTTCTGAGGTGAGGGTTGGCTGGTTTTTGCAGAGTATGAAAGATCTATCAACCTATAAAATTCTTCAGCAGAAGTACTCCCATCATCCAAGTATTCTCTTTCATTTATGATAGCATAAGCAGGAATTAGATCAACATCATGTTTTTCTGCAAGATCAACAGTTAGATTAGATGTATAATCTGTTATAATTTTAATTCTCACAAATGTAAAATAGGATGG
>CAZPXJ010000195.1:0-5315 GCA_964590855.1 uncultured archaeon | reverse complement strand
AGCATTTCTGATAAAGTAATTCTCACCTACGTCACAGTCAGTTCCAGCGAGTAGTTCAATAGCATAATCGATTGTGTCCAGAAAAATATTATCTGAAATGAGTGTGAAATCCACATGGTTTAGAATCACTCCCTTTTCATTATTCAGAAAAGTGTTATTGAGTATAACTAGATCCCCACTAGTAGTAATCGTAAACTCTCGATTCTTCTCGAATGTATTAGACACAATATCTGAGTCTGTGAAATGGAAAGCTTGAATGGAATAGATATTCTCAAAGCAGTAATTGTTTCTTATATCTAAATCACCAGAATCTTCTATATATATTGCATTTACACATTCTGTGATATAGTTATCCTCAATTGTAAGATCATCTGTGTTATTAACATAAATCCCATCACCAGAATAGTAGTCAGCAATTAAGGTATTATTAACAATTAAGGTTACTGGACTTAAAACTGTATTTAGAATAATTGGATCATCAGCTAAAATGTAACAGTCTCTTATTTCAAAATAAACATTCACTGATACATCACTAATCATTATTCCATAAGATCCTGGAGCTGTTATATTCAATCCTTGAATTAGATACGGTGATGCCTGAGTACCATCTCCATCAAATCCATACCCTGGAAAATCGTCATCCTTACCGATTAGAATCGGAGATGATATAGTATAATTTATTTCTAAACCATTATCATTTGTATGATCTATTTCAGATTTTACTTGAAGAAATATTATCGAGAAAACAAACAGCGTAATAATAAGTAAAGATAGACCTATCTTTTTCCTCATCTTCTCACCAAACTAACAATATTCCGATGTACTTATTAAATGCTATGCAAAATTATGAAATAATCCCCATGTAAGATATTTTTTCAATGAAGTTTATTTTTAGAATTTCATTCTTGGGAAATATTCTCCTATAAGTTCGCGTAATTTATTTAATCTAATTCTTCGTATCATCATTGGAAGGCTTGCTAGAGCAGTAAGAGCTAAAAATCCTCCTATCCAATAAAATGAGGATTCTACGGTTGTTGAATCAGTTTCTGATGGTTGGTAGGTTGTTGAAGGAAAATCATTAGGATCATTAGGATTGGTTCCACTATCAATTTCATATCCATCTTTGTGACCATCACCATCGCTATCAGCGTTAAATGGATCACAATTGTAAACATATTCTTCAAAATGTGTTAAACCATCATCATCTGGATCCATCCAAGCATCATTTACAAGTGGATCTAAGCTATTAATTTCTTCCCAATAATCGCTCATACCATCCTTATCGCTATCAAAATTATTAGCTTGCGTTCCGAGGTTGTATTCAGCTCCATTTGTTAACCCATCTCCATCGAAATCCGAGAAGTAATCATCAAAAAGAGGGTTTAGAGAATTAGAAACCTCGTAACCATCATCCATAGTATCGTCATCACTATCAATATCGTTAGCAAATGTACCATATCTGTATTCATCCTTGTTAATTAATCCATCAATGTCATAATCAGCTGTAGAATCATCTATGAGAGGGTTTAGACTGTTTATAAGTTCCCAACCATCGGGCATTGTATCAGAATCTGTATCCCAAAGGAATCTATCTGTATGGATTAGAAATTCCTCTTGATAATCATCTATTCCATCCCAGTCAGTATCATAAAATGGATAGGGATCATATCTGTCTCCTTCAATATAGTAGGGGCCAGAACCAGAATAATCGCTCCAAAAGTTACCTGTGATTCCATGATACCATCTACAAGAAAACAAGCTGTCAGAAGTAACAGTTGCTTGAGAACCATATAAACTTTCATCATTATTATAAACAAACCAATTGGCATATATGTACGTTAATTCAGCTTCGTTGATGGTTACAGCATGATAATAGTTATTTAAGAACACATTCTGTGTTACATTAACATCATAACAATCAGCTAGATAAAGACCATAATTGTTGTTTAGCCATGTGTTATTGTAAATTTCCAAATCATCATCATTTACATACTGATCTCCATCATTTTCTTCGAAAATATTATCATAAACAGAATTATACAAACTATTCCACATATTTATTGCATTTATGCAATACTTAATGATATTACCATGAATATAATTGAAATTACTATTATCTAAATAGATGCCTGAACCTTGGCTGCTACCTGGAATAGGACCATTAATATTGTTATCCATAATTTCAAAATGATTACATGATTCGATTTGGATACCTGCTGGAAATGGTTCATCTTGAGTTTCTAGTGTATTGTTAGCAATTATCACAAAATTGGATGTTATTGAATGGATATATATAGGTATTTCTGCACTAATGTAACAATTTCTGATTTCGAAATAGTCAGATACAGTTGTAATTTCTATCCCATAATTTGATCCTGTTGTGATATTCAAATTTTGTATTAGATAGGGAGTACCTGCTGACCCATCACCTGGTAAGCCATAAATTGATGAAAAATCTGAATTCGAAGAGATACTTATTGGTGCATGTGTAACATAAGCCTTTGTCTCCAGATTCTCAACAACTTCTTCAGATCCTGTCGATACTTTCTGTGTTGGAATAAGTGCAAAAATCAAGATAAATAATATTGTAAGTGAAAAGATAATTTTCCTTTTCATCCTAATCATCAAATAGATTATAAGAATAACTCATAATTAAATTGTTTGTAAGAATTTCCTTACACTTTCTACCTATCTATCTTTGTTCTGTCAGATGTAAGGCTGTCGAACAACTTTATAAGAAACAAACGTAGTATAACACTAGGTGAGTTTCGTGAAAAGAAAATATATTCTTGTTCTATGTTGTTTATTATTACTAATTCCTGCTCTATCTAATTCTGAGATTATGATCAATTCTCAGTTAGAAGAAGATAATCCTGTAGTCTCAATCCCAGTCAATTTTATAGAGGACTTTGTGATTGATGATGATGGAGAGTTTCAGCTATGGGCTGTCAGTGGAAATGGATCCGAACTCGATCCCTGGATTATTCGTGATAGAGTTGTTTATGATCCCACAGCAGACATCGGTATTTACATCGTTGGAACTACTCATTATTTCCAACTCATTAACTGCACTGTTAATGCTAACCGTTACGATGTTTGCATCGAAGATGTTGCTCCAGGTACTGCAACTGTCAAAAATTGTACCTTCGAGTTAGCTGCAACAGGTTTGGGAATCATCAATTCCGCTGATGCATACGTTCGAGACTGTATTGCCTATGATTGTGTATCTGCTGGTTTTCAAGCAGATAATGCAACTGATATTCTCTTCATGTATAATGAAGCTTACAACTGTGATAGAGGTTTTGAAATATTCAGTAGTTTTAGCGCTGATATGTTCTGGTGCGAAGCTTATGATTCCAGTTACGATGACTGTTTCCATGTTGAAGATTCTTATGATGTTACAGTTCAGAATTGCATAGCAAATGGTGCTCACAGTAACGGTATCTTCTTCGATAACTGTACCGATGGTTATGCTGGTTTGAATAGTTGTTCAGATAATGCTGAACACGGTGTTTCAGTACATGATTCCCCAAATACTTGGATAGAACTCAACACCTTTACAAATTGTGATCTCGGTGTTTATGATGATGATGTTGTAGATTTGCTTTCTTTAGAAGTGAAATGGGATAATACTGTCAATGGAGACATACTCTTTTATGGGGAAAATCTAGTGGATTACACATTTTCTGCAACTCCTCAACCTCAAATTATTCTGGTAAATTGCTCGAATATCTTAATTTCTGGTCATGATCAATTTGCTCAACATATTACGGTAAATGTGCTAGTGCAATTTAGTGAGAATGTTGTAATTCAACACTCTTATTTTGAGAACACTGGAGTAGGAATAAGCTTCCTTTACTGTGAAAACTTCAAAGTGATTGATTGTAGTTTCACTGGACAAGAAATGATTGGAGCGATGTCAGCACATAGTTCAACAAAAGGTTTAATTCAATATAATAACATTACAGACGTTCTTTATGCTGGAATAGCATTAAACAGCTATACTTCCAATGTGACTATAATAGACAACCACTTGGAGAACATGTACATATTTGGTATTTCTTTAGATTTTGAGACTGAAGACAATCATATCTACCATAATAATTTCATTAACTGTTCGTCCTTTTATACAGAGTATTGTGTAGATCAAGGAACAGATAACTACTGGTACAACGAAACTTTGCAAGAAGGAAATTATTGGGATCATTATAGTGGATCAGGTTATTACTATCTGGGAGGTAGTGCAGGTTCTTATGATAAGTATCCCTTAGGAGCTATTCATATTATTCCTGAGTTTTCAAGCTCAGTAACCGTGATTGCTATTATTAGTCTATTCACACTACTTTCTCTTGTAGCTATTTCATCAAGAAGAACGTAGTCTCTTCTTTCTTTTTTTCTTTACAAAGACTATTCTTTTACAGGATATCTTATCATTCCCCAATGAGGTAAATTAGCTTTAGCTATTATTCCTTCTTTAACAATTTCAAATCCTAGTTTCTGGTAGATTGGTAAATTTGATTCTGTTTGAGTTTCTAGGAAGCAAATAGTCCCCTCCTCATCAAACTGCTTTAACATTGGTTTCAAAAGTTTACTCCCAAAACCTTTCCCTTGGAATTCCGGTTTTACACCAATGGGGGATAATTGATAGTATGGTGGTTGAATAAGTTTGTTTCTGAATTCTGTAGTAAAGTGACCTATGAGGAAAAGATTAGACATTTTTTCTCTCCCCATAGAGTAAAGTTTCATTCCACCACACCTTAACCCTCTCCAGAAAGTCATTTCAGCTTTTTCACCTGAAACCCACATTGCAACACCTTCAAAGTTTTCAGATGTTGAGTAAACTTCACCATATTTCAGACCATAGCTAACTCTAAAAATGAAATAATCTAGAAGATAATCGTATCTAGTATTTTCATCTTGAAAAAACCAGCCACTCAAAGGATCCTTCATAAAAGCTTTAGCAAGAGTATCTGCTGCTCTCACATTATCCTTTTTATTAACACGTATAAGTTGATTCAAGATTTACTACCAATCACTTTCGTTAGTCTATCTATATATTTCTTTACCTAATTCTTTGCTTGTACCCAAAACTCCTCGTCATTTTTGTTAATTTTGAAGGAGAGTTCCTTTATCTCTCCTTGACATTTGGGACAGGAATAATTATCTTCTACGTAGTCTAAGAGTTCTCCTTTATGGAATACATGATTGCATGGTTTGATTACAGCTATTTTTTCTTGAGGATTAATTATCTTCGTACAGAAACTGCAGTATAGAACTTTATTCCCACAGCTATTACAGAGCAAAGAACCTTCTTG
>CAZPXJ010000194.1:0-5415 GCA_964590855.1 uncultured archaeon | reverse complement strand
ATCAGATGCTATGAAATCATTAAACAACTTTGCTACTTTCAATACATCTTCTCTTAATGGATGTTTAGTATCCTCATAAATAAACGAAAAGAGAATGTTTCTCACCATGCTTTAGTTAGTAAACTAGGATATCCAATAAATCGGTATGTGATACTCATGAATATTGGAACCACTAGATTCTTTGAGTATGATCTTTAAGTCCTGTTGAAGTTAAACCGATAGTTTTTCCACAACCTGGAGGTGGATCACCTAAATCGCCAATGTCATAACCTTTGATGGAATCAATTGGATCTTGTATCCCTTGAGAGACATTGGACATGATCACATCAATATCAACTTCATCTTCTACTGATTTTATTATTCTGATTCCCATAACATTTCACTTGAATATTTAGATTAAAAACGTACTATATATAGTTTATCTAAAATTAATAGAATTCTTTAATAGCCAACAGAATTGGGGCTATCTCTCTGTTATAACAGTCTTGTTTCGATAAATTGTTCCTTTTGATGATTTTACATGGATTAGAAAAACAAGTATCGAATAAAGGACAATTTTGACACTCTTCAGCTCTTCTATCTAGCTCTTCTAAAGTTGTTTTAGAAATTGTTATTTTGTTTTGATTTCTTTCATATTTTTTGAACTCTTCACAAGGTTGAATAAAGAAATCTGCCGAAAGGTCATAATTGTGAGTGAATAATATTGCATTACATAAGATTTTTTCAATTTGAACCTCTTTTTCTTTTCTTTTTGGAATTGAGTTTCTGATTATATACAATAAAGGGTCTTCTAATTTGAATGTTATTTGGTCTCTAAATTCTTCTGAAGCTATTAGATCTCTAGCAAGTTTAAGGAACTCAGAATTTATTTCTTGATGCACAGTTGAGGTAGTTACAGGCGATAACTCGAAGGTAAGATCAATGTTCAATTCGTTTATTTCCTGCATCATCTTTTTTGTCTCAGCGATTTTCTTGTAATCCTTCCCAAAATTCATTCTTAAAATGATATCAGCTTTAGGGATTTTTTCACTTATTAGTCCTAATCCCTTCTTTATTTGGTCATAAGTGTTTAATTTTGTATCAGATTTCAGAATTCTTTCATTTTTATGTTCTGTGCTACTAGAACCAAAAGTAAGTGTAAAGCAATAATTTACATTTGCAAAACTAGCTAGTTGGTTTGCATATTCTAACAAGTTGTATCCATTCGTGATGATATGCACTCTGATATCTGTAAACGTATGATTGAGAAACGACAGAATCTTCAACAAAGGTTCTTTGTAAACATCTTCTAGCAATAAAGGTTCTCCACCAACTAAAGTTATAGTCTTGGGAGGATTTTGTCCGTTATTAGATTTCAGCTTAAGAAAGTCTATTACTTTGGATACATTGATTTTTCCTGCTTTTCTTGCCTCATTATAATAACCATCGAGCTGAAAGCAATAAGGACAAGCAAAATTACAATCATACCAAAGAGTTAACATTACCTCACTTGTTGGAAGGAATGGTGAGTCAAAATCTCTTGGTTTTACTAATTCTTCTCTTATTTTTGAATAATATTTTCTATTATACTCCATTAGTTCCTTTTCATCAGTAAGATAGAGTAGTTTATCTTTAATCTCAAAGTTTTTGTCAGATAATTCTTCTGGTGGAACGGATGTTCTAATCATAGTTTGGTTAACTAGATTATAATGTATCCACTTCCCCTCTTTTGCGTATGAGATGACAGTTTTCATAGTAAGTAATCACTTCAATATTTTTTCGAAGTATTCCTCTAACTTAATATATTCTTCTTCTTCTGGCAAGTAAAAGAAGTCGTCTTCAAACTGATGCCGATATGCTATATTTTCAGAATAGTTGAAACTAAGGTAATTTTCCACTCCAACCTGTTCAAATTTCTGCTGCCAATTAGATAATTTTTCAACTTTTAATTTCGAAGGTCTTGGAGTAATCATCATTAAAATTATATCTGTCTTCTTACCTTCAAGGGCTGTATTGAAGATATTCAAAAGTTCCATCATACCTTCAATGTTTGCTATCGTAGGCATACTAACTGCTACAGCTCTATCTGCTACAGCAATTCCATTCAAAGTGTAGTAATTTAACTCTCCTGGACAATCAAGTATGATCACTTGATATTCTGTTTTGAGTAGCTCTATCATATGTCTAAAACAAGGAAAAATCTTTTTTGTTATGGTCTCATCATGTAGGATGGTATTGTCTGAAAGAGAGATTTTTGGGTTGGCTAATATTAGATCCAATCGTTCTTGTTGACTCTGACAAATTATTTCTTCTAACGAATCTACTCCTTTTGAATCTTTTACATTCTTGAACAAGGAAGAATGAAGATAATCATTGATGTAGTTTTCATGTTTCTTTTCAAATATGTAGGTTAATTGGGGCGAATATAGGTCTAAGTCTACGATTACAGTTTTGAATCTCTTTGCTGCAATCACTGCGAGATTTGATGCTACAGTTGATTTTCCTGTTCCTCCTCGATAAGAATAAAAACTGATAACCATAGGTTTTGTGATTTTGGTCTCTTCATTCAAGTTTATACATCTCCACTGTCTTTTTACCCTCTTTTTCTCCTACTCTGATCACTTGATGTTTGTAGAACCACTCAATTGCGCTAATCACCCGCTGTTTTGCATCCTCGAAGTCTTCCTCTGCTCCAACAAATTTTACTAATTCTTCAACAAAGATGTAATTCTTTCCAGAATAGAAAGTCATCTGGAGCTTTTCTGCACATTTGTGGAATTCTGCAGGTATAAAGAACCAGAATCTCGGATCGTCAAGACTATTGAACTTTCTACTACTCTCATCACTTTTTGCAACAATCTCGAATATCTCATTCTGAATAAGAGATTCAAATTCTCTAATGAGATAAGGTGCATATGAGGATACACTCATGAATTTGCCAAGAAATAATTTGCTTCTTGTTCTAATGTCTTGATTTAAGATAAATTGAAGATAATCTGTCTTTGTTATGATAAGGAAAATAACAGGGATTTTGGTATCATATGCTTCTTTATTCTCTTGAGTAGGTTCTTTTTGGAGCATATCCATACTGATTGCTCTTTTCTGTAGGATAAACCGTATAACAGAATAGTTTCCATCTCTACATATATCATAGAACCCCCCCTCACTAAAATCATAGTTGTAAATAGTATTATTCTTTAGATGTTCAATACTATCTGTTACGCAATTCAATTCTGTAAATTCTGCATCATCTAGAAGGTTTGAGTCCTCAGTCTCAGAGGTCAGAATAAGGAGTTTGTCTTTGAAGGAATAGAGAAAAATACCTCTTACAGTCTGATTAGATAAGAGCTTGTAACCATCCTCTTCTTCAATGATTAGTTCCTTTCCACCAATAAATTCCTTTACTATAGTTACCTCTACTTCATCCTCTTTTTGCATGAAAGGAGTCTTAACCCTACATGAGATATATTGTTTGTCTCCTGAATATCTGATTTTCTTAATTTGTGAATAAATAATCTCGCCTTTTGTTGGTTTGAAATTGAATAAATAATAACAATCCTTCTTTAAACTAATAATATGAGGAATTGTAATCAAGCCTTGTTTAGTGATTTTTGTCTCAAAGTGATAAGGCAAACTTAGTTCCACTTCATTTTTCTCTTCGTTCATTTCCTTCTCTCTGTTCTGACCTAGTTTATCTTACAATATTGTTGTTTTTAACTTTTCTTCTAAAATTAGTACCTGTAACTAGCAAATCCTTCATTTCTGAGTTTCTTGAACCCTTTCCTGAAGATTAACAGAGCTAAAATATAGAACAAAATTGATGTTACTATTAGAACTAGAAACTCTATCCATAGATGGGTTAATGCTAAGGTATAAGTTGATCCAAAAATTATGTACCTGGCTATGTCAAATATTTGTGTATATGGTAAAACAGAGATGAATCCTATTGTTATCCACCCTCCTATATTACCAAACAGAGATAGATAGGTTGCGACGGGGAAATATACTCCACAGATAAAGTAAGCTATATTTGCTACAACACGATGATAACCAAAGAAATGTTTGCTTAACATATACAATGCTGAATACAACATAGTAAGAGCAAAAAGACATAGAAAGGCTAGAAACAGAAATCCAACAAAGGCTAACATTGTTAAGAAGGGATAAGTTCTCGTTGAAGTGATAATAATAATTGAGACTAAGAAGGGGACTGATATGAGAAAATCAATGATGAATTGTGACAAATACATGCCAAAAATATACTGAGTTATGCTAAACTCGCGATTGAATACAAATTCTAATGATCCACTTCTAATGTCGTCCCAGAAAGAAGCAGGAGCTAAGGAAACACCAGATAAAACCAGATATTGTAGGAAGAAACCAGTTAGAAGAAACAACCCAACATTGTTAACACCTAAAGCAGATCCAGCTCCAGAACTGAATGAATAGATAAGTCCCATAGCAAAAGAAGTCAAGATTGTAATGAAAATATTCACAAACCTACCTATCCAGATTCCTTTTCTGCCAAAGTTATATTTCATTTCTCTCCAGAAATTTGCATAGAATGTTTTCATTTCTTTTTCTCCTCCTTCAGTGTCCTGATAGCTTCTCTCAGATTAGCTTTACCAGACTCAATAGATGGCTTTAATTTGTTTTTATCAAGCAAGGGAAAAATACTCTCTAAGAACTTATTTGCTTCTTCAGTTCTAATTCTAAGTCTATTTCCTACGATGACTGTTGAATCACATAAGGGTAGCATCTCCAACTCTGAAATGAACTTCTGAATTGTTTTACTGTTTTCAATTTCATCATCAAAGATCAAGTCCAAAATCTCTTTCTCGAGCATTTTTCTAGATAGATTTCGAGGTTTATCTAACCCAACTAGTTTACCGTTATCTATGATAGCTACTCTGTGAGAAAGATATTCTACTTCACCTATATTCTGAGAAGTTAGAAGAACAGATTTTCCTTCCGAAACTTTCTCTTTCAAATAATCATAAATGTCTTTAGTTATGATTGGATCAATACTCACAGATATCTCATCGCAGAAAAATAACTCTGCATCTGCTACTAAACCATTAATAATGTTGGTTAACTGTTTTTGACCTCCGCTCATTAGCCTGTATGGTTTATCCAGAACCTGTTTAGGGATATCAAATATGTCAAGCAATTCATCAATCCTCTTATCTGTATCTTTTTTTGATACTCCTCGAATCAATGAAAAATAACGTATATTGTCTCTCCCTGTCGTATAGAGAACCATCATAGATGCACCTTCTTGAGGTATCCATGTAGTTAATTTTGAGACTTTGTCCCTATTAGTGTGAGGATCATAACCAACTACGGATAGATTTCCCTTGTCCCTTGTTAGAATTCCTGCAGCGATTCGAACGAAGGTTGATTTACCAGCTCCATTGGGTCCTAAAAGCCCTACAA
>CAZPXJ010000193.1:0-5426 GCA_964590855.1 uncultured archaeon | reverse complement strand
TAGTACCTGTGATAGTAAGGAAAACAATATCTTTTTCAATTACATCTCCAACATATCTATATTCAGCTGGCCAAAACATGATAGAGTTGGATCGGTTATAATCCTTGGCTATATGAGCTGCAACTACTTCACCCACAAACCAAGTGTGCGTCCCCTCTAAATCGAGTGTGTGAACGACTTTGCATTCTAAATTGACAGGGCATTCTTTTATAATATATGAGCTTATTTTTGAAGCTTTGACAGGTGTTAATCCAGCTCCTACAAATTTATCTTTTACTTTTCTTCCAGAAACACTTCCACAATATTTTACAGCACCTAAAAGTTCAGTAGTAGGAATATTAATTGAATAGTCATTAGTTTTTTTAATCAATTCGAAGGAATATCGTTTTGGAACAATTCCCAACATGACTAAGGGAGGATCGTAAAAAGAAACCATACTAATTGCTGCTGCAGTAATAAGATTTTTACCAATACAACCAATAACAAGCGGAAAACCAGGGAAAGAAAAAATGCCTTCCTTGCCCGAAACAAGTTCCTTGGTAGATTGTTCTATTTCAGACATATGGAAGGTGATTCTTTCTATTGTAATAACTATTTTGCAAAAAACTCCTAATTTAGAGAAAAGAAAAAAAATAAAGAAGTAATTTCATCTGTTTTTACGTTTTCGAATAACTATCAATGAGATTACAAATGCACTTACAATCAAACCAGTTATTAAAGTAAATTCTCGTAAATGGGGAACTTCATAATGAATGTAAGCACAATTGGACGCTGTGCTATTTCTCACCCCATCGGTAGCAACGATTACATAGAAGAAATATCCTTCAGCAGGTAAAGAATCAGTGTGAGTGCTAGAAATAGTTATTGCAATTGGCGTTAATCCTTCAACAGACCAGATATAAGACGTTGAGCGGTAAACGTAGTACTCTATAGCTCCATCAATATCATTCCAATCTAGAAACACATTTGAAATATCTGTAGGATTAGGAATAATGGTAGCTAACTCTGGAGGTGGAAGATCAGCAATTCTCACTTCAACAAACTGGC
Organism: uncultured archaeon; assembly: GCA_964590855.1. GTDB lineage: Archaea > Asgardarchaeota > Heimdallarchaeia > Heimdallarchaeales > Heimdallarchaeaceae > UBA460. The sequence goes on along the minus strand of CAZPXJ010000193.1, from coordinate 4,379 downwards.
AATTGGAGTGAGAACTGTTTCCTGCAAGATTTCCTGCTACTATAACATAGTAGTAGAAGCCTTCAGAAGGAACTATATCTTCATATTCACTCGAAGAAACAGTTACAACAGGTGAGAGTCCATTAACAGACCAAATGTAGGAGGAAGAACGGTAAATGTAGTAAGAATTTGCCCAAGTAACACTGTTCCAATCAAGATAGATAGAACTAGAATCAATAGGATTAGGAACAATGAATGCTAGTTCAGGAGTCGCAGGAGGGCCAGTTAGAACTTTATAAAAAATGTCTTTATCATCACCACAACCTGCGTAATTTGTAAAATCTTCATATGCTATATACACATTTCCACAAGTATCAACTGCAAATGAAGTAAAAATAGAGGAAGATGTTGAGCTTTCAGACGATACAATTTCTGTAGATGTCCATGATGAAGTGAAAGCATCCCAACGTTTATAGAAGATATCTTCATCACTACCCGCCCCATTATAATTAGTATAATCACCCCAAGCTATGTGCACATTTCCAGCAGAATCCACAACAAGTGGGGAATGATAACTGCCTTTTGTGCTTTCTGTGGACACGACTTCTGTTAAGGTCCATGTGGAAGATGAAACATCCCATCGTTTGTAGAAGATATCAGTGTCAGTTCCACTCCCTGCGTAATCAGTCGAATCTTGCCAAGCTATATGAACATTCTTCGCTGAATCTACATCTAAACAAGGTTCCGTGGACCAAGTTGTACTTTCTGTGGACACGACTTCTGTTAAGGTCCATGTGGAAGATGAAACATCCCATCGTTTGTAGAAGATATCAGTGTCAGTTCCACTCCCTGCATAGTCAGTGTAATCGTACCAAGCTACATGTACATTCCCTTTAGAATCTACTGCAAGGGAAGGGGTATTAGAATTTGCCGTACTTTCTGTAGAAACAACTTCAGTAATGGTCCAATTGGAGGATGAAACATCCCATCGTTTATAGAAGATATCTTGATCTGTACCACTCCCTGCATAATTAGCGTTATCCATCCAAACTACATGTACATTCCCTTTATAATCTGCTGCAAGGGAAGGAATAATGGAACTACTACTTGTACTGTCATTGGATAATATTTCCGTTGTTGTCCAAGATGAGGATGAAACATCCCATCGTTTATAGAAGATATCTTCATCACTACCCGCCCCATTATAATTAGTAAAATCCGTCCAAGCTACATGTACATTCCCTTTATAATCTACTGCAAGAGAAGGGTGAGCAGACAGTGCTGTACTTTCTGTGGACACGACTTCTGTAGTGGTCCAATTGGAGGATGAAACATCCCATCGTCTGTAGAAGATATCATTGTCAGTTCCACTCCCTGCATAGTCAGTTGAATCGTACCAAGCTACATGTACATTCCCTTTAGAATCTACCACAAGGGAAGAGAAACCAGAATCTGCCGTACTTTCTGTAGAAACAACTTCAGCCACTGTCCATTTCCAAGTAGAATAATCAGTGTTGATACTAGCTCTCTGACTATCCTCTTCTATTGCAGCTTGTGAATTAATATTTACTGTTATGGAAGTATTTAACAAAAGTCCAATAATAATACTTACACCAATACATAATTTTTGTTTGTTTATTTTCATACTATCAGCTCTTGAAATTTAAATTCTTTTCTTACAAAAGAATTTTTCAAATCATGAACAATAAGCGTGAAAAATAAAAACATTTTCCAATCAATGAATACCCAATACTATGTTTAAGAATAAAAAGTACCAGAAAAAAAGAAAGAAATCTCCAAACACACTAACTAAAAAGAAAAAATTAAGAAAAATTCCTTCTATCTTTTCTAATCTTTTTAGCTGTCACTACTACTGGTACTATTAAAAGTAGTAGAAACAAAGATATGAACGAAAATTCTGGTATAAGTAGAATTATCGGCGAAATTAATGGATAGATATCTGCTGAAAGCTAGGGCTATCGATTAGATAATCTCCAGTTATTTTTGATTGTCTTGTTTAGTTGCTTATTTTCTCATATTTCTTCTTCTATGGTTCAAGAAGATTACGCTTACCGCTAGGAACGTAACTAGAGGGACAAAGGACGCGAAAGAAGCAACTTCTATATCTTCAGGGTTGATTATTCTAATTTTATAGCTAGAATCTTGGTAATTATTGTATTCTTGCACAAACTCACTTAACAGCCCAGTGTGGATGTTATATTTCCTGAGCATGTAAAAAGGATAGTCATGTGATCTGTGATCAAATTCTACTTCAAAATAATCTTTTCCTAATTTCCAGGAATAACCTCCAGAAGTATCCCAAGTAGCCGACCAGTAGTCTACACTCTCTCCATAATAATCAAAGAATCCTGCACTTTCATCGTCTCCAATTAATGTAGGATAGATAAATCCAAAATCTAAGATTTGTAGAAAATGGCCTATTGAGCTAGGGTCGAACTCCACATCATTTTTGTAGAACTTTAACCAATCAGAGAAATTGGCACCAGGATAATAAGTCCAATTATCTAAAATTGTCTCGGGTATTTTGACAATCTCAATTTTTATGGTGTCATTGAATTTGAAGAAAGTGTAAGATTCAGGAGTGGGTCTAAGAGTCACTTCATACTTCTGAATAACCCATTCAAAAGATGCTCCTATGGTCAATGAGTCTGCAAAAACAGCAGGGGAATCATCAGTATAAGCTTGTACTTGTATCTGACTGCAAATGATCAGAAATAGAAGAGTTGGATAAATAATTTTTCTTTTCATAGATATCGCTAAACACTACTACTGAAGAATAATAAAGTTTTCTGAGGATAGTTTCAAAATAAGAAGAAAAAATTAACCAATCTTAAACTAGTTTTTCTAATTTAAAAAGAATTAAAGTACAAATCGAAGACAAAATAAGTTACACTAGAATTTTTGAGATATCTTCTCAAAACCAATTAAAATTAATTTTTTCTAGTTCTCTCTTTATCCTATGTAGTTTTGTTCCACAATTCGAGCATGGTTTAGATGTTCACTACTTTCAAAGAAAAAGTAAAAAGAAAAAAAATAAAGCGGTTATACTAGTACATTTTATGATTTTTCTTAACCTTTCTAGTTACCGCAAATATTACAACAATAGAAACAAGAAGCAAACTTGAAAAAGCAACAAATTCTTGTAAATGAGGTGTTGTATACTCGATGTATTGGCAATTGGAACGAGAACTATTCCCTGCAAAGTTTCCAGCGACAACCACATAATAGTAGACCCCTTCAGAAGGTAGACTGTCGATATAATCACTCGAGGAAACAGTAACAATTGGTGCAAGACTATCAATAGACCAGATATAAGAAGTTGAACGATAAACGTAGTACTCTATAGCTCCATCAATATCATTCCAATCAAGAAAGATATTAGAGATATCTGAAGGATTAGGTAAGATAAAAGCTAGTTCAGGTGGAGGAAGTCCAGATAACCTTACTTCAACGAACTGACAATTTGAATGAGTACTATTACGCAAACCATAACATGCTACTATTACATAGAAATAGAAGCCATCTATATCGATTGTTTCAGAGTAGTTACTTTCTGAAACAGTATTAATGGGTATAAGATTTTCAATAGACCAGATATACGAAGCAGAACGATAGATTAAATATTCTGTAGCACACCTTATATCGTTCCAATCAAGCACAATATCTCCAGTAGTACTAGGATTAGGAAGTATAAAAGCTAGTTCAGGTGCTTCTATTGGGGGACCAATAACCTTCTTATAGAAGATATCTCTGTCTCCTCCGCTCTCTGCATACGCAGTATAATCATACCACGCTATGTGTACATTCCCTCCAGCACCCGCTGCTAAAGAAGGACCGGAAGAATCACTTGTACTTTCCGTTGACACTACTTCTGTTGTTGTCCAGCTAGAAGCGATGGCATCCCATCTTTTGTAAAAGACATCTAGATCTGTTCCACTCTCTGCATACTCAGTAAAATCCCCCCACGCTATGTGTACATTCCCTCCAGCATCCACCGCGAGAGAAGGACTAGATGATGGATAACTTGAATAATCTTCTGTACTTTCCGTTGACACTACTTCTGTTGTTGTCCAGCTAGACGAGTTGGCATCCCATCTTTTGTAAAAGACATCTAGATCTGTTCCACTCCCTGTATACTCAGTCAAATCATACCACGCTATGTGTACATTCCCTCCAGTATCCACCGTAAGAGAAGGATACAAAGAATGATCTGTACTTTCCGTTGACACTACTTCTGTTGTCGTCCAGCTAGAAGCGATGGCATCCCATCGTTTATAGAAGATATCGTAGTCTGTTCCACTCCCTGCATACTCAGTCAAATCATCCCACGCTATATGGACATTTCCTGCAGCATCCACCGCTAAAGAAGGATAAAAAGA